>CAYULR010000090.1:2976-9209 GCA_964445685.1 uncultured Algimonas sp. | reverse complement strand
CTTCGTCATCACAAGCCGCGTCTTGTGGTAAAGCCCTCGATCAGACCCCGGCAATGAATGCCGGGGACGACGTACGGAAGGTTTTAGAAGTTTGATTCTTGGAGCAAGTCTGAGCCGGCATGCGACCAAAACCTAATCCCGTTATGCCCTGAGGTCGGATAGCACTGTCTGCGCAGAACTTTTCCAATCTTGCACCTGTGCGGGATCGGCAGATACATCTCCCGCCCATTGGCTCTTGCTCATATTGCTAAGCAGGTCGGCCAATCCTTTGTCGGACCGTCCACCTCTGTCATAATACGCGTCCAGAAAATGAAAGGCGACTTCATAAGCCTCGCGAACCGTGAGCTGCGTTTCCATCGTAACTTTCATGCCGCGCTCTCGTTCAATGCTTGTTAGCCCATAACGTTCAATGCTTGTTAGCCCATAAGGTGGTTTCGCCTAGCCAGCAGGATCGCTCATGGCTTCCATGTTCGCGTCCGCTTGGCGGATCGCGGCTTCCATCTTCTCTTCCGCCGATTGCAGGTTCTTCTTCGGGTCCTGGTAGAACGCCGTCAGCTTCATGATCTGCAGGAAGGTTTTATTGAGCAGCCGCCCGCCGAGCTTCATCGGACGGTCGAAATCGAACAGCAGGATCACCCGCTCCTCGTCCGTCTCGTTCCAGACTTCGTGTTCATACGTATCGTCGAAGACGAAGATTTCGCCCTCTTTCCAGGCCGTGATCGTGTCGTCCACGCGGATGCGGCACTTCTCCCGGTCCTCGGGAATGATCAGGCCGAGGTGGCTGCGCAGGATGCCCTTGGTGACGCCCTTGTGCGCGGGAATGTGATAGCCGGGCGCGAGGATGGAGAACATCGCCGTCTGGAGGTTCGGCACGCGCTCCAATATCTCTGCCGTCTTGGGTGTCAGCTTGGTGTTCGTCTCCATGCGCTGGCCGAAGCCGTACAGAATAAATGTCTTCCAGTTCTTGGCTTGCGACAGGCGGTACTGGTCCGGGGACAATTCGTGGAAGGCCGGGATTTCGTCGCGGAAGGCGAGGACGGCCTTCGCCTCCTCCCGGATGGTTTCCCAATTGTCCGTGAACTCGCTCAGGAATGGGAAGTGCTCGTTGCCGATCTTCGGCGTGTCGGGAACGGTGGACTGGCGGCTTTGGTAGCCCGCGATCTTGCGGACCAGCTTCTTGCCGTTCGTCTTCACCCAGGCGCGTCGCCCCTTTTTCAGATGGGTCGGCTTTTCCGGCTTGGTCTCTTGTGTATCCAACGTGTCGGTCATGGCGCGGCGACTTACGCGAGCAGGTCCGGTGCGTCCATCATGTAGTTCCGTGTCGGCGGCAGGGCGTGCACGTCCTTGGCCAGCTGGATCTGGAAGTTCATGTGGTTGCCGTAGAGGAAGCTGAACTCGCTGATGACGAGGTAGAATTCCCACATGCGGGCTAATTCCGGGCTCTTCATCTCCACGACCTGGTCGCGGACGGCTTGAAACCGTTTGTCCCATTCCGCCAGCGTCCACGCATAGTGCAGGCGCAGGATCTCCATGTCCGTCACCCAGAGGCCGGACTTCTCGATCTCCGCATAGGTTTCCGACAGGGCGGGGCTGTAGCCGCCGGGGAAGATGTATTTGCGGATCCACTTGCCCGTCGTTCCGGGGCCTTTCTTGCGGCCGATGGAATGGACCAGCGCGCAGCCTTCGTCGGTCAGCAATTCGCGGATCTTGCCGAAGAATTCGAGATAGTGGCCGACGCCGACATGTTCGAACATGCCGACCGAAACGATGCGGTCGAACGGACCCTGCACGTCGCGGTAATCGATCAGCTGGATGTCGACTTTGTCATCCAAGCCCGCCGCGCTCACCCGTTCGCGCGCCAGCGCGTGCTGGTCGTGAGACAGGGTCACGCCCGTGACGTGGACGCCGTGTTCCTTGGCGAGGTGCATCGCCATGCCGCCCCAGCCGCAGCCAATGTCGAGGACGCGCTGTCCCGGCTCGAGGCGGAGCTTGGCCGCGATGTGGCGCTTCTTGGCGAGCTGCGCCTGCTCCAGCGTGGTGTCCACGCCGTCCTGCTTCGGGTCGCCCTCCGGCCAGTAGGCGCAGCTGTACTGCATGTCCTCGTCGAGGAAGAGTTTGTAGAGGTCGTTGGAGAGGTCGTAATGCGCCTCCACGTTCTTGGAGGACGCCTCGCGGACGTTGCGCTGCATCAGCTTGCGGAAGCGCTTCTTGGTCTTCTTGATGCGCTGGCGGACCGCGCCGCTGCGAAGGCCGTCGCGGTTCTGCGCGAACACTTCCAGGAAACCGCGGATTCCGCCCTCTTCGACGATCAGCGTCCCGTCCATATAGGCTTCGCCCGCGTGAAGCTCCGGGTTGAAGAAAAGCGTGCGGTAGAGTTTCGGGTCCGTGATCCGGATCGTGGCGGAGGGCTCTCCGCCCGGACCGAAATCGTGGCGTGTCCCCGTATGGTCAATGATCGACAGCCGCCCGGTCGTGACGAAGCGGCGCATGGCAAGTAGTTTCAACAGTGTCCCCTGAGTTGAAATGTGTGTCGCAGGCGTGTGCCGATCCGCCTGCCCGGTTGAAAATCCTATCCTGTCGCGACGCGCCGTCTTTCCGCAAGAACCTCGCGCGCAATGCGTTCCGTGCGTTCATTGTCCACGTCGATCGGGGCTTCGGCAAACGGCATGATGACCGGAATGACCTTGACCTTGAACCGCTTGGACAGGCGACGGAAGACACCTTCCAGTGAGATGAGCGTGTAGTGGTACATGAGCAGGTTCAGCAGGCCGAACGCCTTGAAGATCCGCATCTTGGACTTGCCGAACTGCCCGCCGCCCTCGAACGCCTTGGCCGCCGCGACGGAGGCCGGGCTCTTCAGGCCGAACAGATTGCAATTGGAATATTTCCCGTCCTTGAACGTATAGGGACGGCGCTGCCCGTCCGGGTACTTCGCCCAGATGACCTCGGCCGGGGTCAGCGCCACGGCCGCGTCGCACTCCGTTCCTTCGAACCCGGCGCAGAAATGGTCCACCATTTCCGCTGTCTGCAGTGCATTGTCCGCCGTGCAGATGATCATGGGCAGGCGCGACGTATCCGACAGGACGGACTTCACGCTCTGGAACAGGTTGTCCTCGCTCACCAGCAGCGTGACGGGTTTGCCGAGGCTGCCGTCATGCACCATGGCCACGCCGTCCAGCGCGGACGGGTCGTCGATGGAGATGAAGATCTCGCTCACATGATCGGAGTCGCCGAGCGAGCGCAGGACGAGCTCGATCATCGGAGCACCGTCCATTTCGATCAGGCATTTATGGCTCACGCCGCCCTTTACGGCGAGCGGGTCCGTCGCGCCCGGACGGCGCGCGGCGAGGACGAGAGCCTTGACGCTCATGATCCGCCTCCGCGCACGACCGTGTCGATCACGCCCTGCCGCAGCATGGACCCTGCAAGGATCGTCTCAATCAGCTCTTCATGCGGGTAGCCCATGCTCTGCCAGCTGCGCGAAACGGTCTTCAGGGACCAGAGGTTACAACTCATGTTCAGCTCGATGAAGGCGAACTCGCCCGTCTCGGGATTGAACTTGAACTCGAACCGGCCGAAATCGAACGGCCAGACTTCGCGCATGATGCGGTCCACGTCGGCGAGCAGATTGGCGCGCAGCGCGTCATCGTCGAAGAACGCCCATTCGGACTTGTGTTCGCGGAAACGCTTTTCCTCATAGGTGCGCAGCGTCTCGTCCTCGCCGTCATACTTCATGACGTTCAGATAGGCCGGGCCGCCATCCGCGCCGGGCACGACCGGAACGGCTAGTTCGATGCCCTGGACGAAGCGTTCCACGATGATGTCGTGACCGCCTTCGTGCTCGCGCAAATACTGGACATGCTCGCGCGCCGCGTCCCAGTCCTCGAAGATGCCCACGCCCCACGAAGCCGAGCTGGCATTGGGTTTCACGACGAGCTTTTCGTCCGCAAAGGGGGGCGGCGCATCGTTGGTTCCGCCCTTGCGGTAGATGACGCTGTCCGGCGTGGAGACGCCTTGCGCGCGTACGCACAGCTTCATCAGGTGCTTGTCGTCCCCGACGCCACGCAGAATGGGCGATGCGCCCAGATGCGGCAGGCGTCGCCACGCCGCAAAAAGCGGACCGAACATCTCGGAGTTCTTGAACCCGCCCCGGTTCAGCATGGTGAAGAGGAAGTCATAATCCGGCAGGTCGAACAGGTCGGAATAGCTGTTGCCGACTTTCAGCTTCGGCAGGATACCTTCCAGCACCTGACGGAGCTCATGGTGATAGACCGCGTGGAGCCCGTCCACGTCGTCGGGCGTCCCGTCCCCGAGCGCGTGCTTGGCCAGCAGCATGACCGTCAAACGCTCGCGGTCGCGCTCCGTCAGTTTCAGCCTCAAATCCACGTCGGGGGTCACGTCTATCCTTCTTGCCGGGCTCGGTCGGTCGCAGCCGAACGCCGCTTGGGTCCACCCATTCCAGTATCGGGCCAACAGGCGGGTCCAGCCCCGTCCGGATGCTGGGCGCGCCTTAGCAGGTCATGACGGAATGTCGCGGGTAAATCCATGTTTGGCTTTGTTACTCCGCCTCTTTCCAGATTTCGAAGCCCCGCTCCTGGGCGTAACGGCGCGTCTTGCGGTTGGGCGACACGACCACGGCCTTGTCCGCCCATTCCAGCAGGGGCGCATCGCACATGGAATCGGAATAGGCCGTGACGAACCCGGCGTCAGGCGCGTTCTCCGCCATCCACGCCTTGACCTGCACGAGCTTTTCCTCGCCGTAGCAGTTCTCCGAGCCGAAACAGTCCGAGAGCGTGTTGTCGTCCGTGAAGGCGAACTCGGTCCTGACGCGCCCGCAGACTTCCAGCGCATCGGCGTAGCGGTCCACGAGGATGCAGACGCCCGCACTGGCGATCAGCACCACATCGCCCTGGCGTTTATGCGTCATCAGCGCCTCCACCACGCGGCGGTTCATTCCGTCCTGAAGGTCAGCGGCCACGAAGGCGTCGGCCGTGTCTTCGAGCTGCTGGCGCGGCAGGCCCGTCAGCGATTCGCGCATCATCGCCGTTTTCACCGCAACGCGCGGTACGGCGCCCCTCTTGTAGTGGAGCTGCGTCCACAAGGTCGCCGCCAAGGTCGAGGCCGCGTCGAGCGGACGCCCCTTCAGCAAGGTGGAGACGAAGCGCCCCCACGTGCCGCGACGCGTAAGCGTGTAGTCGAGATCGAAGACGGCGACGCGCTTCATGGTGCGGCCTCCTGCCGGGACTGGGCCGAGCGGATGGCGATCCTGGCCGCGAAGACCAGCACGACGACCGAGAACAGGTTCGCCGCGATCGACGCGATTCCCGGCGCCAGTCGCCCGATGGTGGCGGCCGCGATGAAGAAGGTCGCCACATAGACGAAGAGCGAGACACCGCGGATGATGACCGCGCGCCCGGGCTGATCCGTGGCGTAGAAGATCGGGTAGAGCGGTGCCGCCGCGCCCATCAGCGCCGCTGCCGGAACCAGCAGGACGGCCAGTGGAACCGACTCGGCATAGGCAGGACCGAAGATACGGGTCAGCGCCGGTTCGCCGTACAGGAATATGATCAGCGAGAAGGCCAGCCCGATGGCGAGCAGCACGGCCGCCGCCCGCGTTACGATGCGCCAGATCTTGTCCGCCCGGCCCGCCGTGACCAGCTTGGCGAGCTCCGGGTAGATGACCTGGTCCAGCAGCTTGAAGCCTTCCGTGAGGAGCTTGGCGACCTCTTCGGCGATCTTGAACACGCCGTTCCAGACCGGGCCGAACAACGCCATGACGAGCAGTTGCGGCAGGTGCATCACGCCCGTCGCCAGGGTCGAGTCGATGTTGGACTTGATAACGAATCCCCAGATCGGGCGGCGCGGCTTGAAGAAGCGCATCTTGGCCCGGACTGTCCGGCCCAGCAATCCGCGCTTGCGAAGTTCCAGCGCGCCCGCCGTCCAGAGGAAGGTGTATTGCAGGAACGACCCCATGAACCAGGCAGCGGCGAAGCCTTCCAGCCCCCAGCCCTGATGCCACGCCACCACCGCGCCGAGAAAACGGAAGGTTGGCATGACAAGCGCTTCCAGCGCCAGGACGGTGAACTTGTCGAACAGCCGGAAAATGCCGATCGACGTGCTGGTGAAGCGCAGCAGGATGACGAGGCAGTAGAGCGTCACGAGCGTCTGCAGCCGGTCGATGCTGACCCCTTCCCCGGGGTCGAGGCCCGGCAGCCTATCGGAAATCATCACGA
>CAYULR010000090.1:0-2966 GCA_964445685.1 uncultured Algimonas sp. | reverse complement strand
GCAGAAGGTCGGAGATGTAGACAACGAGGCTGAACGCGCTCACCGCGAGGAGATAGCCGAAGGCGACGGAGATGAAGTCGAGCGTGTAGCCGAACTTCAGCAACCGGCAGAGGCTGTCCTTGTCGCCGCTTGCCAGGTCGTCCGTGCCGAAGCGGATAATGGATTGCCAGCTCTGGAACGTCGCGACTTCCGCGAAGAAGAGCATGTAGGCGTGGAGGAAGACGATGGTGCCGAACTCCGCCGCGCTGAGCGACTGGGTCGCGATCAGCAGCGTGCCGAGACCCAAGGACGTGCCGAGAATTTTCGCGCCCAGCAGCAAGCCCGTATTCGACGCGATGCGCCGTCCGATCCCTTTGGAGGACCGCGTCTCGAGCGGGGCCGACGCTGTCTCCCGGGCCGTCATGTCAGAACGCTCCGCCGCGTTTGGCGAGGATGGCTTCGACCAATTCCAGATCGGCGGGCTTGTCCACGTCGATGGCCGCTTCGGAATGGTCCAGCAGGACGGGGGCGGCGGTCGCGCCGAAGCGTGCGCTGGCATAATCGAACGCCCCGTCCAGCGTCAGGCGGCGCAGCGCGTAGCGCAGCGTGATCGCCCCGCCGATCTTCGCGGCCAGCCGAAGCGGTTTCTTGCGCAAGTGCTGCGCGTCTCGCCAGAAGCGGATCGCGTTCAACCCCGCTTCGTTCGCGACGTAGAACAGGTTGCAACCGCTGACCGCGTAGTCGCTGAATGTCATGTAGGTTCGTTGCGTGTCGGGATAGTCGGCGCGGATCGTTTCGCGCGTGGCCAACCCGACCGCGAAGTCAGCACCGGACGCCTTCGCGCCGTCGACGAAATCCCGCACCATGTCAGCCTTCAGCAACGCATGATCGCACGTGGTGAGCAGCAGCGGAAACTCGCCCGCCAGGGACGCTTCTAACGCGCTGTCCGCCGGGCCCAGACCTGACGGCACTTGCCGGAAGCCCACCTTTTCGGCCGGGTAGCCGGACAGGTCGAACGGCTCCTGCAGTCCGGCCTCGCGCAGCGCCGCCGCGACACGGTCCAGCATCGGCACGCCGCCGACGGGGATGTCCGCTTTGAACGCCACGCCTGCCGCTTCGCACAGCAGGTCACGCCCAGGACGCTGCCCGGCCAGGATGACGGCGCGCAGGCTCACAGTTGCGCCTCGACCATGCGGTAGGTCTTGTAACGCTCCGCCCCGACCAGGTCGCAAATGCTCGTCATGCTGCGGTTGCCTTCAAGGATCCAAGACAGCTCGCACGTCTTGAATCCCTGCG
Organism: uncultured Algimonas sp.; assembly: GCA_964445685.1. Lineage (GTDB taxonomy): Bacteria > Pseudomonadota > Alphaproteobacteria > Caulobacterales > Maricaulaceae > Litorimonas. The sequence continues at coordinate 1,691 of CAYULR010000090.1, read as the reverse complement.
CCTGACCTGCGTCGAACGCGTCGGAGCAGATCTGTGTCGTCAGCGCCACGCCGCGGCGGCCCTTCTGGAATTTACGCTTCAGCCCCATCAGCGGGACGCGCCCCTGGGTGACGCGCTTGCCCTTGATCCGCCACAGGAATTTCGCCCAGCCAAACGGCAGGAGCCGCCCATCCAGGCCGTTCGCGGCTTCGTTGATATCGGGGATCATCCAGATGAAAGTCGCGGGTTCGCCGTCGATGAACCCGATCTGGAAACCGCTCTTGAACATGATCGGTTTCATGTTCTTGGCCATGTGGACGAACTGCTCTTCGGAAAACGGGATGAAGCCCCAATTGCCGGACCAGGCATCGTTGAAGATGTCCCGCGCACGCGCCACGTCGCCCAGGAAGTCCGACGTGTCCAAGGTCCGCCAGGTCAGGCCCGGATCAGCGGCGGCCTTCGCGCGGAGGCTTTCCACCAGACGCCCCCTGGGCGCACCGTCCGACAGGTCCGCGAGATAGGCATAGAGATCGACCGCCTTCTCAAACCCGTTGCGCTCCACGGCTTCGAGCTGGTGCGGCTGTCCGAACGGCATCATTACGGCGGGCGGCGTTTCGTATCCGTCGACCAAAAGCCCGACTTCCTCGTTCACGCTCCACATGGCCGGACCACGCAGGCGTGTGCGCCCCTGCCCTCTTGCCCAGTCCTTGGCCGCGCCCAGCAGCGCGTCGGAAACGGCAGTGTCGTCGATCGTCTCGAAGTAGCCGAAAAAGGCCGTACCCGGTTCGTGGGCGGCGTCATGCGCGGCATTGGTAAAGGCGACGATGCGGCCCACAGGCTCCGCGCCGCGCCGCGCGACGAAGAAGTTGGCCGTGATGGCTTTCGTCGCCGGGTTCTTGCCGCCCAGCTGCGCCTTGCGTTCCATGCGCAGCGGCGCGCGCCAATACGGCGCGTCCCGGTGCAACCGGTAAGGCAGCGCGACGAAGTCCGGCGTGGGCCGGTCCGTCATCTCTATCTGGACTTCTGTCTGAATGGGGGCGTCCGTCATGGTCCCTGCGAGGCGGCGCTGCCGGGAAGGTCCGGCCTCCAGCGCCTTTGACGGAGAGGGCTAGTCGAGGTCAACCAGGTCTATGACAATGTCCACACCGTCGATGGGTACGTTGAAGCGCGTCTCTTCCCATTTGGGCAGGCGCAGAGACTTGATCTCGGGATTGTTCGACAGGCCGTAAGGCTCTTTCGGCGTGAAGTTCCACTTCTTGTCGAGCTTCCGGTCCGCGTCCAGATCGTGGTAGCCGACCACGGCATAGTCGCCCGGCGTCGGCACGTTGATGCAGACCTTCGTCGTACCGATCTCCGCCGGCACCCGGATGCGGCGCAGCTTGCCGGAGCTCTTCATGAAGTTCTTCTCGCCGAACAGTTCCAGCTTCAGGATGCCCACATCCGTCGTGTTGGTGACGATGACCCGGATCTGGTGATGGCCGAGAATGCACTGGTCGGCGGCGTCGCGGTCATAGAGTTCCAGCCCGCGTTCGATCCCGATCGCGGAGATGGGCTCATCAGAATCCGCCGTCGCCGTGGACTGCGTGGAGACCGCCAGGACGCCGAACGCGGCAAGGCCGGCGGCCTTGGCTGTCCGGACAAGAGGTCTGATAGACATGTTTGCGTTGATCATGGCTTTTCAATAGGCCCCAGAGCATGAGCCGAACCTGAAC
>CAYULR010000089.1:0-9316 GCA_964445685.1 uncultured Algimonas sp. | reverse complement strand
CACCCGGCCGACCAACGCGTTGAAGTTCGCGCCGTCGCAGTAGAAGTAGCCGCCCGCCGCGTGGATGGCGTCGGCAATTTCGATGATGTCACGCTCGAACAGGCCGCACGTATTCGGGTTGGTGAGCATGATGCCCGCCACATCGTCCGGGTTTTCGTCGATCTTCGCCTTCAACGCGTCCAGGTCCACGCGGCCATTGCCGGACGCCGGGATCTGATCGACGGTGAAGCCGCACTGCACGGCGGTCGCCGGGTTCGTGCCGTGCGCGCTCTCCGGCACCAGCACGCGTTTGCGCTGCGTCTGGCCGTCGGCCAGCAGGCGGGCGCGGATCGCCATCATGCCGCACAGCTCGCCGTGGGCCCCAGCCTTGGGCGTCAGCGCGACGGCCGGCATGTTGCAGAGCGTCATCAGCCAGTGCGACAGCTCATGCATCAGCTCCAGCGCGCCCTGGACCGTGGCGACGGGTTGCAACGGGTGCACGTCCGCGAATCCCGGCATGCGCGCGACCTTCTCGTTCAGGCGCGGATTGTGCTTCATCGTGCAGGAACCCAGCGGATAGACGCCGAGGTCGATCGCGTAGTTCTTCTGCGACAGGCGCACATAGTGGCGCATTGTTTCCGGCTCGGAGAGCCCTGGCAGGCCAATCACGCCCTTTCGCGCATGAGCGCCGAGACGGCTCTTCGTGCCTTTCGGTTCCGGCAGGTCCACGCCCGTCGTGTCCAGATCGCCGATCTCGAAGATGAGCTTGGCTTGCTGGTCCAGCGCGTAGGAGCCGGAGGCCGTGGTCGGCGTAACGGTGGAGGCGTCTTTGACGGGACGCGTGGGGCGACCTTGATTGTTCAGGGCCGAACGGAGTTGGGTGTTCACGGGGTCGGTCATATCGATATCTCTATATCTTCTTTTCGCTCATACCCGCGAAGGCGGGTATCCAGATTTTGGCAAGGACGACGATCATGTGCGTCTCTCGCCTGGACCCCCGCCTTCGCGGGGGTGAGCGAACTTATTGAAGAACCTCCTTGAGTGCTGCTTCAAACGCCTCGAAGTCGCTCGCATCGTTCGTCTCGGTCGCCGCAACGAGAAGCAGGCTTGCGTCCCCATCCGGCTGGATGCGGGTGAGCGGGACGCCGCCGAGGATGTTCTTCTCGGCCAGTGCGTCCACCACGTCTGCGGCAGGCTTGTTCAGGCGCAGGGTGAATTCGTTGAAGAAGGTCTCGTTGACCAGCTCCACGCCGTCGATACTCTCCAGCCGGTCGGCCAGGTCACAAGCGGCTTCGTGGTTCAGCGCGGCGAGGCGCGTGATGCCCGCTTCGCCGAGCAGCGTCATGTGGACCGTGAAGGCCAGCGCGCAGAGGCCGGAGTTGGTACAGATGTTCGACGTCGCCTTTTCACGGCGGATGTGCTGTTCGCGCGTGGACAGCGTCAGGACAAACCCGCGCTCGCCATTCGCATCGACCGTCTCGCCGCAGACCCGGCCCGGCATTTGCCGCACGAGCTTCTGCGTGCAGGCGAAGAGACCGACATGCGGGCCGCCGAAGTTCAGGCCGACGCCCAGCCCCTGCCCTTCGCCGACGACAATGTCCGCGCCCTGCTCGCCCGGAGGCGTGATGGCGGCGAGTGCGACGGGCTCGGTGAAGACCGCGATGAGAAGCGCGCCCACCGCGTGGGCGGCGTCCGCGATGGGCTGCAGGTCCACGATCTCGCCGAACACGTTGGGCGACTGGACGACGACGCAGGCCGTGTCCGCGTCGATGTGGTCGATGACATGGTCATCGCGGCCCGGACGGGTTTCACGCTCGTCTATCTGGATGCCCAGCGTGGAGGCCAGCGTCTGCGTCGCAGCGGCGTAGTGCGGGTGCAGGCCCGGCGCGAGGACGGCCTTGGACTTCTTCCCGCGGGCGACACGGTGCGCCATGACCACGGCTTCGGCGCAGGCGGTGGAGCCGTCATAGAGCGATGCATTGGCCACATCCATGCCTGTCAGGGCGGCGACCTGGCTCTGGAATTCGAACAGCGCCATCAGCGTGCCCTGACTGACTTCCGGCTGGTACGGCGTGTAGGCGGTCAGGAATTCGGAGCGCTGGATCAGGTGGTCCACGGTCGCCGGGATGTGGTGGCGGTAGGCCCCCGCCCCGCAGAAGAACGGAACTGAGCCAGCGGAGACCGACTTGGCCGACAGGCGCGCCATGTGGCGTTCGACCGACTGCTCGGACGCGTGCTTGGGCAGGTCCACCAGGCTGTCGAGGCGCGCGCTCTTCGGCACGTCTTCAAACAGCGCATCGATGGAATCGACACCGATCACGTCCAGCATGGACGCGCGGTCCGTCTCGGAAAGCGGAAGATAGCGCATGTGCTAACCTCTTAGGAGTGTGAAGGCCGCGAGGGCGGCGATGAGCAGGCCGATAATGTCGGCCAGAACGATGGAACGAAGGGCGCCGGACAGCTCTCGCCGTGCGGCCGCGATTGCGATGAAGCCGCCCATGGACGCAACCGCGCCGATAAGCACAGGCCAACGTGTCGCAGGGATAAGTGCCGCGTAGAGCAGCGCCGCCGCTAGCACGCCGAACATCAGCGCGCGGTGCTGGAGCAGCGTGGTCAGCGTCTGGTCGCCCGGCGCGAAGCCGTAGAGCGCCGACAGCTTTCCGGGCGCGATCAGCGCGAACGCCGGCAAAGCGTGGATCAGGGCCAGCGCGCCGAAAAGATAGGGCAGCGCGTCAGTCATCGGACGGTCCGCCGTCGCAGTCGTTGTCGCCCTTTGCCATAGCCATGCCGAGCATCAGGCCGATCCCGATCCCGATCGGCAGCCCCAGCGCGATATTGTCCAGCACGACCCCGAAAGGCAGCCCGAGCGAAATCCCAAGCGCGAGGCCGACGGGGTTGAAGCTGTTCTCGGGCGTCTTGTCGGCCATGTCAGAGCCACTCCCCGTCGCGGCGCGGACGGGTCCAACCGAATGTGTGCGCCGACGCCATGGCGAGCAGGATGGCCGCCACGCCGATGGCGATCCCGATGAGCAAATCGAGCGCCGGGTTCTCGGAGAACTCCACTTCCAGCCCGAACATCAGGGGCACGAAGAACGCCACGCCCAGAAGCATAAACCCACGCCAATCGAGAATGTCCGGCAACTCTCCGGCGTCGCGGGCCTGCTTGAACATCAACCGCCATCCCATGACGACGCCGAGCAACCAGCCCAGTGCGTAGGCCGCCCCGAGGCTCACGAGGACCGACACCCAGAAAACGCCGCCCAACGGCAACAGGTCGAGCAGGGCCAGCCCCGCGACCAGGAACACCGCTCCGATCAAGGCTGTCTCGACCCAGAGCCTCATCCGCCCCTCCGGCGGCTGAGCGCGCTCGACACGCTCATGACGAGCAGGACCGGAAGGACGATCCCGATCAGGACGGCGAAAAGTTCGTGCGGCCAGCCCGCTTGCCCGCCCAGGCCTTCGATGAAGCCGTCGACGAAACCGTGAACCGCGAAGATCGCGAGCGGGGAGAGAATGGACACGCACAGCGCGCCGACCCAGCCGATGCGGTGCTTGGAAAGGCTCACGACAGGTCCTCCCCGTCATCCTCTTGGTCCTGGTCGCGTTGCATCAGGTAGTAAGTCGCCGCACCCGCGACGATGCCCCAGAAGAACGAATCGAAGAACAGCCAGACGCCCAGAGCGACGAGGATCGCCGCCGTGAGGTATTTGGCCTCGCCTTCGTTCCCGAGCTCCATCCGCTAGAGGCCTTCGCAGTACGCCTTGTACGCGGCTTCATCCATGAGCGCGTCGAGCTCGGAAGCGTCCTTGACGCTCATCTTGATGAACCAGCCCTCGCCGTCCGGAGACGCGTTGACCGTCTCCGGCGCGCCTTCCAGTGTGTCGTTGATAGCGGTCACCTCGCCCGCGACGGGCGCGTAGACTTCGGAGGCGGCCTTGACGCTCTCGACCACGGCGATCTCTCCGCCTGCATCCACTTCGTCGCCGACCTGCGGCAGTTCAACGAAGACGACGTCGCCCAGTTGCTTTTGCGCGTAGTCGCTGATGCCGACCGTGGCGGTGTCGCCATCGACCTTGATCCATTCATGGTCTTTGGAAAATTTGAGCATTCTACTCTCCCCTGAAATAGTTGTTTGGGACGAAGGGCAGCTTCACGACCGTCGCCGGGTTCGCCTTGCCGCGGATCATCAGATTGACGCGCGTGCCCGCCTTGTTGTGCGGCACGTCGATATAACCCATCGCGACCGGACCACCCACGCTGGGGCCGAAGCCGCCGGAGGTGACTTCGCCGATGCGGTTGCCGTCTTCGTCCTGGATTTCCGTGTGGGCACGGGCCGGGGCGCGGCCTTCGGGTTTCAGGCCGACGAGGCGGCGCGTCTTCGTTTTCAGATCGCCCGCGACACGGTGCGCGCCCTTATAGCCTTCGCCCGTGCGGCGGTGCTTCTGCACCGACCAGATCAGGCCCGCTTCGGTAGGCGACGTCGTCGTATCGATATCGTTGCCGTACAGGCACAGCCCAGCCTCCAGTCGCAGGCTGTCGCGCGCGCCGAGGCCGATGGGCTTCACATCCGGATGGGTCAGCAGTTGACCGACCAGGCGCTTCATGTCGTCATGCTTGGCCGAGATCTCGACCCCGTCCTCGCCCGTGTAGCCGGAGCGCGAGACGTGCGCGAAGATCGGCCCGTCATCGAGCATCAGCTCGAACTCGCCGTGGGTCATGAAGACGAGCTTTCCGACCTTAGGGTTCACGGCACTGATGATGTCCACGGCCTTGGGCCCTTGCAGCGCGACAAGGCTCAGCACCTCGTCCTTCACAGACAGCGTCACACCATCCGGAAGATGGGTGCGGAGATGTTCAAAATCCGCATCCTTGCAGCCCGCATTCACGACCAGGTAGAGCATGTGGTCGTGGCCCGGCATGTCGATGCGCGACACCATCAGGTCGTCCAGAATGCCGCCATTATCGTCGGTCAGCTGCGTGTAGCGTTGCTGCCCGGGCTTAAGATCGGTGATCGAGGCGGGCACGAGCGCTTCCAGCGCGGCGGCCGCCGTCTCCCACGTGCCGTCTTCGGCCTCGATAAAGCACTGACCCATATGGCCGACATCGAAAAGGCCCGCATGCTCGCGCGTGTGCAGGTGCTCCTTCAGCACGCCCATTGGGTACTGGACGGGCATGTTGTAGCCCGCGAACGGCACCATCTTAGCACCGAGATCGACATGGAGGTCGTGGAGAGCCGTCTGCTTCAGCGTGTCCGTCATGGTCGCACATCCAAAGGCGGGGCGCGCCCGCATCTGTGCCACCAGCTGTCTCTTCGGGCCTGAGAGATTTACTCCGTCGGCGGGACGCTTTCACCAGCGCGCCCTCTTTCCAGCGATTTGACCGTCCCGTGGTCCTTTTGCCTGAGCGTTTAGCGGCGGCGCTTGCGCCTTCGGCGGCGGGGTTCAGTCCGCTCTCTCCCACGGGCCGGGATTGGGCGGCAGATGCGTCGGATTCGGGTGGGAGTCAATCACCGGCGATGCGAATGAGGTGGATGTGGGCAGCTTATCCGACGTTATCCAAGACAATCACCAACTTGAGCGACACCACCCTGCAAACTACTTCTTTTCCACCTTCGCTCACCCCCGCGAAGGCGGGGGTCCAGCTCTATGCTCAGGCGAGGTTTCTGCACATACATCGTTGCCAATAAACGCAACGGCACCCTCTACACTGGCCATACTGATGACATGGGCACCCGTTCAACGCAGCACCGGGAAGGCACCTTCGCAGGGTTCAGCCGAACGCATGACTGCAAACATCTCGTCTGGTTCGAAATGCATGAAAGCCGGGACGCGGCTTTCAAGAGAGAGCGGCGGATCAAGAATTGGGAACGCGCTTGGAAGCTACGGCTGATTGAACAATTCAATCCGCACTGGGTAGACATTGGGCTGTCGCCCGTTTGGCCCCTGCCTGATACGGAGATGTTTCCGGATCTTTATGAGCGATGTCTGAGCTTTGCGCTCGAACGATAGCTGGACCCCCGCCTTCGCGGGGGTGAGCGAAGAATTAGAGATAAAGCCGCGCCGCAGGCGCGCCCTCCCCTACATTCTCTCCGGCACGCCAATACCCAATATCCCCAACCCGTGCTCCAACTGCTCCAGCGTGGCTTTCGCCAGCGCCAGCCGTGACGCTTTCACGCCCGCCTCCACATCATCTGCCAGGATCGGACAGTGCGTGTAGAAGCGCGAGAACGCCTGCGCCAATCCGTAGACGTGGTCGCACAGAATGTGCGGCGCGCGCTTTTCCGTCGCGAGTTCCAGCGCACGCGGATAGGCGTCGAGCGCGAGGACAAGCGCGGCTTCATCGGCATGGTCGGGCGAGACCGGGCCTGGTGAGACGCCCATTTCCTCCGCCTTGCGCAGGATCGATTTGATGCGCACCGCCGCGTAGAGCAGGTACGGGCCCGTCTTGCCCTCGAACGCGGTGAAGCGGTCCGGATCGAAGACGTAGTTGGTCAGGCGGGCATTCTGCAGATCGGCGAATTTCAATGCGGCGAGTCCCACCTTGCGGGCGATCTCGGCGCGTTCGGCCTCGTCAAAATCAGCACCTACGCCCGATTCCGCCAATCGCTTCTCCGCCGCTTCGCGCATCATCTCCAGCAGGTCTTCGAGGCGCAGCACACCGCCGTCGCGCGTCTTGAACGGCTTGCCGTCCGTGCCGTTCATTGTCCCGAAGCCCAGATGCTCCATCTGTTCCGGGCGGAACCAGCCCGCCAGCGAGGCGACGCGGAAGACCTGTTCGAAGTGCATCGCCTGGCGCTGGTCCACCACGTATAGGACGAGGTCGGGATCGATCTCCGCCTTGCGGTCCACCAGCGTGGCGAGGTCCGTCGTATGGTAGAGCACCGCCCCCGTGCGGGCGAGCAGCATGACGGGCGGGGTGCCCTTGCGCTTCTCCTCGTCATAGTCCGGATCGACGTGGACGATCAGCGCGCCGTCATCTTCCACGGCAAGCTTCGCGCGGCGCAGCTCTTCGACCATGTCGGGGATGAGCGGATCGACGCAGGCTTCGCCGTTCCACAGGTCGAACTCCACGCCCAGATTGCCGTAGCCTTCCTTCAGCGCGGCGACGGAGACGTTGATGAAATGATCCAGTAGCGCGCGGTAGCCCCGGCGTCCGGCCTGCAGCTCCGCCGTTGCCACGCGGGAGCGCTCCATGCGCTCGTCATCGGACTTGGCCGCGTTGGAGGCCTGCGGATAGAGCCGCGCGAGGTCGTCCATCGTGGCGGGCGGCTCGTCCGGGTAGTTCCCCGTATAGTCGGCGTTGAAATAGACGAGGCTGGGCTGCTCGGCTTCCAGTTCGCTGATCAGGTGACCCATTTGCAGGCCCCAATCGCCGAGATGCGCGTCGCCGATGACTTCGTGCCCGCGCGCGCGGAAGAGCCGTTTGATCGCCTCGCCGATGACGGCCGACCGCAAATGGCCGACATGCATGGGCTTGGCGACGTTCGCCCCGCCATAGTCGATCACGACTTTCAGCGTCGCCTCGGCCTGCGTGCCCCGGGCCGGGTCGTCCGCAATGGCCTGCGCCGTCTCCGACAGGGCCTGCGCGGAAGGTTGGATGTTCAGGAAGCCCGGGCCAGCGATCTGCACGGACTCCAGCAGCGGATGGTCCGCCAGGCGTTCGGCCACGCTGGTCGCGATATCGCGCGGATTGGACTTCTCGCCGCGTTTCTTGGCCGCGCCCGCCGCCGCCATGGCGCCGTTGCACTGGAAGGGCGCATCGCCCTTGCTGCTCTCGACGACAGCGCCCAGCGCACGGTCGTGACCGAGCGCCGCGAAGGCCTCGCCGAACGCCTCGGACAGGCGGGTCTGCAAAGTCATGGGTCTAGCCCTGGCCGGCGTTGACGCGGAAGCGGCTGCCGGAGCGGTTGAACTCGCGCTGGGCTTCGGTGACTTCGAAGCCGACGATGATTTCGAAGTTCTCGCCCGACGTCGTGTCGGTCGCGCGGGCGATGGAGAAGTCGTCGATCGACTGCGTGATCGTCACGCGGTCGGACCCTTCCGGGAAACGCACGCTCATGGGGAAGGTCTGCTTGTCGATGACGGCGATGTTCTTGCGCGTGATAGCGACCCAGTACTGGTAGACGGCTTCGGACTGGCCGGCGGCGGCCGGACCCCGGCCCAGCTCGAACGTGATGTCTATGTCGCCCGTGATGGGATTGTCGCCGACATAGCGGCAGAGCGAGCGCACATTGCTGATCTCGCCCGTGAAGCCGACATTGTCGAAACTCTGCGCGTCGCCGCGGAATTCCACGATGCGCGAGGCGTCGTAGAGGGCGAAGGCGCGTGGGCACGGGCCGTTATTGCGTTCCGCGCCTTCGCCGATGGCGAGCACTTCCTGCGTGGACTGGCAGCCCGTCGTGGCGAGCGCGCTCAGCAGGGCGACCGAAAGGGCGGCTTTGAGTGGGGTGTTCATGGGCGGCGTCACCTTTGGCGCGGTCGGTTCGGTGGAGGCTCCGCCCCCTCTTCGCCGCACCCTCGCCCACGATTGGTCGCAGGCTCGGTCTTGGCAGGGTCGCGGCGCGTCTGTTAGGGCGCTGCTTAACCGCCGGGGCGGGGCCGCGCAACATTCCCGGGCGGCTCCAACACCCCCATGACGCAATCTTAAGGGACGCGCTCTTCCGCGCGTCTGCGTCACGACAAAGAAAAGGGCTCTCATGGCCGCTGTGCGCAAGAAGAAAACCGTCCTGCTGGCCAGCCCGCGCGGCTTCTGCGCCGGGGTCGACCGGGCCATCCAGATCGTCGAGGAAAGCCTGAAGAAATACGGCAAGCCCGTCTATGTCCGGCACGAAATCGTGCACAACCGCCACGTTGTGAATCGCCTGGAGGGGCTGGGCGCGATCTTCGTGGAGGAGTTGGACGAATGCCCGGACGACCGCCCGGTCGTCTTCTCCGCCCACGGCGTGCCGAAATCCGTCCCCGCCGCCGCCCAAGCGCGGGAGATGAACTTCCTCGACGCCACCTGCCCGCTCGTCTCCAAGGTGCATGTGGAGGCCGAGCGCCACCACAAGGCGGGCAAGCACATCCTGCTGATCGGCCATGAAGGCCACCCGGAGGTCATCGGCACGATGGGCCAGCTCGCCCCCGGCGAGATCACCCTGATCGAAACCGAAGAGGATGCCCGCACCTACGAGCCCGAAGACCCGGACAATCTCGCCCTGGTCACGCAGACCACCCTGTCGGTGGACGACACGTCGGCGCTGATCTCCATCCTGCGGTCGCGCTTTCCCACGCTGGCCATGCCGTACAAGGAAGACATCTGCTACGCGACGACCAACCGTCAGGCGGCGGTCAAGACC
>CAYULR010000088.1:0-9325 GCA_964445685.1 uncultured Algimonas sp. | reverse complement strand
CGAAACCGTGTCCCCGCCCCTCCCTCGTGCGGAAAAGCGCACATGGCCCCCGTTCAGACGTTTGGCGAAAGAGAAAGTCACGTCGGAGACGACGACCGTGGGCTTCGGGTTTTTGGGGCCGTAGGGGCCGACCGAATCGATCAGGTCGACGAGGGCGAGATCGATTGCGCCTGGAGCGAGCGTCAGATCGACCTTGGACGACCGGTTCCTGCGGGCCTCCGACACGTCGGCGGACAGTTCCGTGTCGATCCAGTCGGAGAAGGCTTCGACCGTGTCGCGCGACGTCGTCAAGCCGCCTGCCATGGCGTGACCGCCGCCCGATTGCAAAAGCCCCTGCCCCTTCGCCTTGCCGAAGGCGGTGCCAAGATCGACGCCGGGAATGGACCGGCCGGAGCCTTTGGCGACCCCGTCTTCATCCACGCCGATGACGATAGCGGGCCGTTCGAAGCGGTCCTTCAGGCGCCCCGCGACGATCCCGATCACGCCGGGGTGCCAGCCTTCCATCGAGGCGACGATCACGGCGCGGTTGTCCTGCCGTTCGGCCTGTTCCGTCGCGGCGCGCAACATGTCGTCCTGCATGGCGCGGCGTTCGCGGTTGAGGCGGTCGAGCTCGAACGCGTGAGCGGTCGCTTCGGATTGGTCTTCCGTGGAAAGGAGCTCCGCCCCCATTTCCGAGCGCCCGATCCGGCCACCCGCATTGATGCGCGGGCCCAGTACGAAGCCCGCATGGTATGTCGTAAAGGGCGGGGCCGACTTGGACACGGCGGAAAGCGCGTTGAGGCCCGTGATTCTCTGGCGGTTCATCACCTTCAGCCCCTGCCGCACGAAGGTCCGGTTCAGCCCGATCATCGGAACGACATCGCAGACCGTGCCCAGCCCAGTCAGGCCCAGCAGCTCGCGTATGTCGAGCTTCGGCGTCAGCCCCCGGTGCTTGGCCTCGCGGTTCAGGGCAACGACGAACAGAAAGGTCACACCGGCCGCAGCCAGATGGCCGAGCCCGCTTTCATCGTCCGGGCGATTCGGGTTCACGATGGCCGCGGCGGGCGGAAGGCCGTCCATCAGGTGATGATCGACGACAACGACCGGCAGACCGATCTCGTCGGCTGCGTTCAGCGCCTCGTGCGCTGCCGCGCCGCAGTCTAGCGTCACGACCAGATCGACGCCTTTCTGCTTCAGGACTTCGAACGCTTCGCGCGACGGGCCGTACCCGTCCCTGATGCGGTCCGGAACATGCAGGCCGAATTCATAGCCGATCCCCCGGCCCCAGCGGATCAGCTGCGCGGCGGATGTGCCGCCATCGACGTCATAGTCGGAAAACAGCGTCACTGACTGGCCCGCCTGGATGGCGTCCATGACCAGGGCTGCAGCCTTGTCCATGTCCATCAGAATGGACGGATCGGGCAGATCACGGCGCAGCGTCGGGTCCAGATAATCGGCCGCCGCGTCGCCGGAGATGCCGCGCCCGGCCAGCAGCGTTGCGCGGACCCGATCCAGGCCCGACGTCTGTGTGACGGCGTCGATTGCCGCATCGTCCGCGCGGGCAACCCATTTGCGGCCTAGGAGAGACTGTTCGACCCCCAGAAGGGGGCGGTGTTCGCTCATCCCTTTTTCGGGGTATGAGGACGCGAGGAGCGCAGGCGCTGAACGGCATTGTCGACGGAGTTCATCACCAGCGTGTGGGTGTGAGCCCGGCCGTCACGAAACTTCACACCGTCTAGCAGAGACCCTTGCGTTACGCCAGTCGCGGAGAAGATGGTCGGCCCGGACGCCAGTCCTTCCAGATCGTAGACTTTGTCCAGATCGTCGATGCCCACGCGGCGCGCGCGGCCGACTTCGTCATCGTTGCGGAAGTGCAGACGGCCCAGCATCTGACCGCCAATGCAGCGGAGCGCTGCCGCCGCAAGCACGCCTTCGGGCGCGCCGCCTTGGCCGATATACATATCCGTTTGGGTTTCCGGGTCAGTCGTGGTGATGACGCCCTGAACATCGCCGTCCGTGATCAGGCGCACGCGCGCATCGATATCCCGCAGGCTCTCGATGATCGACGCATGTCGCTGGCGGTCCAGCACGCAAACCGTCAGCTCGCTCGGGCTGACGCCCTTGGCTTTGGCAAGACGTTTGACATTGTCTGCGGCGGTGTCTTCCAGGCTGAGTATGCCGTCCGGGTAGCCCGGTCCGATCGCGATCTTGTCCATGTAGACGTCCGGCGCGAAGAGGAGCCCGCCCTTGGGCGCAAATGCCATGACGGCCAGCGCGTTGGCCATGGCCTTGGCGGTCAGCGTCGTGCCTTCCAGCGGGTCGAGCGCAATGTCGATCTCCGGCCCTTCGCCCGTTTCGTGCCCCAGGCCAACATCCTCGCCGATGTAGAGCATGGGCGCTTCGTCGCGTTCGCCTTCGCCGATGACGATCCGGCCGCGGATGGACATGGCGTTCAGACCGGTCCGCATGGCGTCCACGGCGAGCTGGTCGGCGGCCTTCTCGCGTCCCCGGCCCACCATGCCGCACGCCGCGATGGCGGCCTGTTCGGTCACCAGCGCCGCCTGGACGGCCAGCGCCGCCGTGAAACTCTGATCGGTCATTCTCGGTCTTTCAATCTGTTATCGCGGCAGGCTTATGCGCCAGCCTATTCCGCCGGAACGGCAAGGCCGGCCTCTGCGTCGCGTTGCATGACGGCACGGATGTTGCGGGCCGCTTGGCGAATGCGCTGTTCGTTCTCGACCAGCGCAATCCGGACATAGCCCTCGCCATTGTCGCCGAACCCGTTGCCGGGCGACACGGCCACGGACGCTTCGGTCATGAGGTACTTCGAAAAGCCCAGCGAGCCCATGTGACGGTAGGCCTCTGGAATGGGAGCCCAGACGAACATGGACGCATCCGGTGCCGGGACGTCCCACCCCGCGCGCGCGAAACTGTCGACCAGAACCTCTCGGCGAGACCGGTAGATGGCACGGGCATGCTCGACCACGTCCTGAGGACCGTCGAGCGCCGCGCAGGCCGCGACCTGGATCGGCGTGAACGCCCCGTAGTCCAGGTACGACTTCACGCGGGTCAGTGCGGCGATGAGCTTTTCATTGCCGACGACGAAGCCCATCCGCCAGCCCGCCATGGAGTAGGTCTTGGACAGGGAGATTGTCTCCACCGCCAGAATGTCGTGCGCGCCCTTCGCCTCGAAGATGGAATGGGGCGGTTCGCCAAAGTAGATTTCCGAGTAAGCCAGGTCCGACAGGATGATGATGTCGTGCGCTTTCGCGATCGCGATGATCTCTTCGTAGAAGGCCAGATCGCACATCATCCCGGTCGGGTTGGACGGGAAGCAGACTACGATGGCCATGGGCGGCTTGTCGGCCTCAGCCAACGCGGCTTTCACGCCCGCCAGATACTCTTCCGCCGTTATGGCCGGGATACCCTGGATCTTCGCGCCTGCAATGATGAAGCCGTAAGCGTGCAGCGGATAGGACGGGTCCGGCGCATAGATGACATCGCCCGGAGCGGTGATCGCCTGGGCGAGGTTCGCAAAGCCCTCTTTCGACCCCATCGTCGCGATGACCTGGGTGTCGGGATCGAACGACACATCGAACCGCCGCTCGTAATAGCGGGCGGCCGCCTGGCGCAGGCCCTTGATCCCCCGCGATGCGGAATAGCCCGTAACCTTGGGCTTACGCACGGTTTCCACCAGCTTGTCGATCACATGCGGAGGCGTCGGCAGGTCGGGATTGCCGAAGCCGAAATCGATGATGTCGGCCCCTTCGGCGCGGAGCTCCGCCTTCAGCTTGTTGACCTCCGCGAATACGTAGGGCGGCAGGCGCTGGATGCGGTAGAATTCCTCGCGGAACGTCTTGTCGGGGACTGGCCAGTTCATTGGGGGTCGTCTGCCTTGTAGCTCTCTGTCGCGGCGCGCGCGTTCTCGAATTGTCGGTCGAACTCTGCCGGGCTCAGGGCCGGTTCGGCTTGAGGCGCATCAGGCAGGTCGAGAAAACGCTCCATGCCGCGCGCCGTGTCGTCCCATTCCGCCGCGGTGCGGACGTCGGTGGGGATGAGCGGTGTGTCTTCTGGGCGGGGAAAGCTGGACTCCAGCGTGGCGATATCGTCGTCGAAGTCCGACGTGCCCATGAAGTCGATATCCGGCAGGTCGACCGACGCGCAGGCGGACAGGGCTACGCCGAGAGTGAGGACAAGTGCAAAACGGACCAACATGCAGTCCGCCTACCCTATTCCTCCGTCAGCGCCTAGGCATCGCGTCACGGGAAGAGCGCTCCCGCCTCCAGACCCAAAGTTTCATCCCAGCCTTGCGTCAGATTGTAGTTCTGCACCGCCTGCCCGCTCGACCCCTTGGCCAGATTGTCGATGACGCAAATAATGATCGCCCGCCCCGGCATCCGGTCGGCGCATACGGCGATGCGCGCGTGATTCGATCCGCGCACATGCCGGGTTTGCGGAATCACCCCTTCGGCTTCGACATGCACGAACGGGTCGCTGGCATAACGGCGCGTGTAGGTGTCGCGGAGTTGACCTACGCTCACGCCTTCAGGCAAGCTGACATAGCAGGTCGCGATCATGCCCCGGTTCATCGGGACGAGGTGCGGGGTGAAACTGATCGAGCTTTCATGCCCAAGCCGTTGAAGTTCCTGTTCCATTTCCGGGGCGTGGCGGTGCGTCCCGACGCCGTAAGCATGCGCCCCGTCCGACACTTCGGAATAGTGCAAGCCGATCGTCGCCTTGCGCCCTGCCCCCGTCACACCGGTCTTTGCGTCGACGACGATATGCTCGTCCCGGATTTGCCCTGCATCGATGCCGGGCAAGAGGGCCAGCAGAGAGCAGGTCGGGAAGCAGCCTGGGCAGGCCACAAGACGCGCGCCCGGAAGGTTGCTACGCGCAAACTCCGTCAGGCCGTAGACGCGGTTCTCCAGCAGCTCAGGCTGCGTGTGAGGCGCGCCGTAGACGGTCTCGAACAGGTTCGGGTCCTTCAGGCGGAAGTCGGCGGAGACATCGATCACGGTCTCGACAGACTCCAGGGCCTTGGCGATGGCCGACTGGCCTGTGGAATGCGGCAGGCATGAGAAGACGACGTCGATGCCCGACAGGTCGATATCGTCCATCGCCTGCGTATCGGGCAGGTCCGCGCCTGCAAACTGCGCATAGACATCGGCGTAGGGCTCGCCCGCCCGGCGGTTGGCCGACAAGGCGGCAACGCGTATCTTCGGGTGCGCCAGCAGGAACCGTACGGCCTCTGCGCCTGTGTACCCGCTGGCCCCGAAAATCGCTGCGTTCTTCATCCTGCCACTCCAAACAAAAAAGGCGCTCCGGTTTCCCGAAGCACCTGAAACATAGACCGTAAAGGTCTGTAATCGTTTAACGCGCCAAGGCTAGCGTTTGGAGAACTGGAAGCTCTTACGGGCTTTCGCGCGGCCGTACTTCTTACGTTCCACAACACGCGAGTCGCGCGTGATGAAGCCAGCGGCCTTCAGCGGACGGCGCAGGGCCGGCTCGTAGTAGGTCAGCGCCTTGGTGATACCGTGACGGACCGCACCTGCCTGACCGGAAAGGCCGCCGCCCTTGACGGTGGCCATGACGTCGTACTGGTCGACGCGGTCTGCAACCTGGAAGGCCTGCGCGATGATGAGGCGCAGCACGGGACGGGCGAAGTACTGTTCCTGGTCCTTGCCGTTCACGACGATCTTGCCGGAACCCGGCTTGATCCATACGCGGGCGATGGAGTTCTTCCGCTTGCCGGTCGCGTAGGAGCGGCCGTGCTCGTCGATCTTGGGATCGGGAAGCGTTTCGGGTGCGGCATCTTCCGCGCCCTGCTCTTCCATGGCGGACTTGAGGTCTTCGAGGCTGGTCGCGACGACGGTTTCTTGTTCGGTCATGGGACTAGTTTCCCTTCACGTTTTTGCGGTTGGCGGACTTCCAGTCCACCGTGACGGGGTTCTGCGCTTCGTGCGGGTGCTCGGCACCGGCGTAGACGCGGAGGTTGGACAGCTGCTTGCGGGCCAGCGGGGACTCCTTGGGGAGCATGCGCTGCACGGCTTTGCGCATCACGCGGTCGGGGAATCGACCGTCGAGGATCTTGGCGGGCGTCGTCTCTTTCAGGCCGCCGGGGTGACCCGTGTGGCGGTAGTAGATCTTGTCCGTACGCTTGTTGCCGGTGAACTTCACCTTGTCAGCGTTGATGATGATGACATTGTCGCCGCAATCGATGTGGGGCGTGTAGTCGGGACGGTGCTTGCCGCGCAGACGCGTGGCGACGAAGGTCGCCAGACGGCCGACGACCGCATCTTCAGCATCGACGACGATCCAATTCTTGTCCGCCACGTCCGCTGTTTTCAGGAACTTAGTCGTTTTCATGTTCTTGCCTTCGGAAAAGACGAAAGGCCCGCACGACTGGCGGACCTTCGTAGAAAGGTTGAGCGCGACCTAGTGCAGCCCTGCGGCGGCGTCAACACAAAGACGCACTCACCTTGCCGAAAATAGCGTTGTAAAACAGTCGCTTTCAGAAACGGTATATTACTACCGCAATTCTCTGCGCCGATAGACCATCCAGACCGTGGCGATGAAGACCAGGACGGAGCTGAACTGGTGCAGCAGTGACAGGTTGAGCGGTGCAACGGCCAGCAAGGTCCAGACGCCCAGCCCGACCTGCCACGCCAACAGTACGCCGAGAACGATGAGCGGGGCTTTCATCCGGTCACGCCCGAAGTAACGCACAGCCAGCACGGCGAAGACGCCCAGCAGGATGTAAGCCAGCATGCGGTGGTTGAACTGGATTGCGGCGGCGTTCTCGAACAGGTTCCGCCACGCCGGTGACTGGAAGAAATAGCCCGACGGGACAAACCGCCCATCCATCAGGGGCCAGGTGTTGAACGTCTTCCCGCTGTCGGTCCCAGCTACGAAAGCCCCGGCCACGATCTGCACATAGACCAGGCCGAGAAAGACCGGCGCGAGCCACCCGGGAACATTGCCGCGCGACGCTTGCCATCCCCGCTTTGCGCCCAAGAAAAGCCAGAGCAGCATGCCGAGAATGATGAACGCCATCCCCAGATGGGTGGCGAGACGGTACTGGCTGACCGCGACCATGCCGTCTTGCAGGCCTGAATGGACCATCCACCAACCGATTGCGCCCTGCATGCCGATGAGCAGAAGCACGGCCCAGAACATCCCTGCCCGCCCTTGCGGCAGACGTTTGGACACAAGCAGGATCAGGAACGGCACGGCGAAGGCCAGGCCGATGATACGTCCCAGCTGCCGGTGCGCCCATTCCCAGAAATAGATGAAGCGGAAACCGTTAATGTCCATGCCGGGATGTTCGGCCTCGAACTCAGGGATCTGCTTGTACTTCTCGAACTCTGCGATCCACGCCTCTTGCGACATAGGCGGCAGAGCCCCGCTGATCGGAGCCCATTCGGTGATCGACAGGCCGGAATTGGTCAGGCGGGTCGCCCCGCCAATGACCACCATGGCGACAACCAACGCCACCATGAAGCCCAACCATCCCGTCACCCAGCCGGGAACGCGCCTATCGAAGGAAACAGCCATGAGGCCTCATAGAGCAATCCAAGCCGGAAAGCGCTGCGACATTGGCAGCGCGAACGCAAAGCTGGTGGACAATACTGAAAGGGGTCGGATGGTCGGAGTAGCAGGATTCGAACCTGCGACCCCACGCCCCCCAGGCGTGTGCGCTACCGGACTGCGCCATACTCCGTTCCATCCGTGGGCGCGGCGTATAGTCGGACACTCCGGGCTTCGCAAGGCGCGAATGCGGGAAGCTTTCCGTTAGGCCGCGTCGAAGTCGTCCCAGCGTTTGCGCAAATCCTGCAAGCGCGACAGCGCGTCCTCCAGGGCCGCCGTGTCGCGTTTCGGAACGGCCGGTTTGGCCGGAGCCGCGATGACGGGTGCGGCTAAGACCACGGGCGCTACGGGCACCGGAACGGGCGCGGGCTCCGGGACTGGCGCAGGTGTGGGGGCTGCAACGGGTTTGGCCACGGCTTTCGGCTTAGGCGTATCGATACGCTCCGGGACGAGCGTCGTGTCTTGCAGATCGCGGTCGCGGGACGCTTGCTCGACCGACCGGCCGAGTTCGACGATTCGCGCAGCACCACTCTTGGCGATCAGCTTCTGGACATCCTTGATGGGATGCTTCTCTTCATAGAGCAGCGTCTTGATGCCTCGGAGGAATTCGATGTCTTCGGGCCGGTAGAAACGGCGGCCACCGCCGCGCTTGATCGGCGTGATGTCTGAGAATTTGGATTCCCAGAAGCGCAGCACATGAGGCTGGAGGCCGAGTTCATCTCCGGCTTCGCTAATGGTCCTGAAGGCGCGTGTGGTCTTGGCTCTCATGATTCGATCCGGCTTCGTACCGGATCATATCACTTTTTCGGGCTGAGTGCCGAATCGACCCGTTCGCGCAACACCTGGCTGGGCTTAAAGACAAGTACGCGGCGCGGCGTGATGGCGACTTCGACGCCGGTCTTCGGGTTGCGGCCGATGCGTTCGTTCTTCTCGCGCAGCAGGAACGTGCCGAAACCCGCCAGCTTGACGTTCTCGCCGTCCAGCAAAGCCTCGGACACATGACCAATGACGGACTCGACCAGATCGGCGGAGTCGGACCGCGACAAGCCGATTTCGCTGTAGACCGCTTCGGCCAGATCGGCGCGGGTGACAGTTCCGGTGTTGACGCTTTTACTTGGCATGACTGGAGTTAAAGCAAATGGGCGGGCGGCATCGCAAGCGCAAAATCGGCTTCGGCGCAGAAAAAACGCCTAGATTCAGTAGCGAAGCAGGCACGCGCCCCAAGTGAAACCGCCGCCGAACGCTTCCAGCATCACAGTCTGCCCGCGTTCGATGCGCCCGTCGCGGATCGCGGCGTCGAGCGCGAGCGGAACGCTGGCCGCCGAGGTGTTGGCATGGTCCGCCACGGTGGACACGACCTGATGGGGTTGCAGCTTCAGCTTGCGCGCAATGGCGACGAGGATGCGCTGGTTCGCCTGGTGTGGAACGAACCAGTCAATGTCGGTGACGACGTGGCCCGCCTCCTCGGCGCACTCTTCGATGACTTTCGCAATGTCGGTCACGGCATGCTTGAACACGGCATTGCCCAACATACGCAACTTTCCGACCGTGCCGGTCGCGGACGGCCCGCCATCGACATAGAGCATGTCGCGGTGACGCCCGTCGGAACGGATGCGCGAATGGATGATCCCCGCATCCGTATCGGTCTGGGCTTCGAGGATCATCGCCCCGGCCCCGTCGCCGAACAGCACGCAGGTCGAGCGGTCTTCCCAATCGAGAATACGCGAGAACGTCTCCGCCCCGATCAACAGGACACGCT
>CAYULR010000087.1:6161-9352 GCA_964445685.1 uncultured Algimonas sp. | reverse complement strand
CGGTGCGCGCGCCGATCCAGGGGCGCACGATCTCCCCGGTGGAGAGGGCGCTGTCCACGGCGCGGCGGACCAGCTCGGCCGGGATGGCGAAACCGATGCCGTTGGAGCCGCCGGAGCGCGAGAAGATGGCCGTGTTCACGCCGATCAGCTCGCCCGACAGGTTCACCAGCGCGCCGCCCGAATTGCCGGGGTTCACGGCCGCGTCGGTCTGGATGAAGGAGCTGGAGTTGGATACGTTCGTGCGGCCCAGCGCGGAGATGATGCCGCTGGTGACCGTCTGGCCGACGCCGAACGGATTGCCGATCGCCAGCACGATGTCGCCGATCTCCCGGTCGCCGTCTTCCTGCAGGCGCAGCGTGGGCAGCTGTTGTCCTTGCGTGTCGAAGCGCAGCACGGCGATGTCGAGATCCTCGTCCTTGGCGATGACTTCGGCGTCGAACTCACGGCGGTCGTTCAGCACGACGCGCAGCTCGTCCGCGCCCCGGATGACGTGGGCGTTGGTGACGACCACGCCGTCCGCGCGCACGATCACGCCGGAGCCGAGCGAGTTTTCCACCCGCTCCTGCGGGGCGCGGCCCATGCCGAACATGCGGTCGAAGAAATCCATTCCCGTGGACTGGCGGCGGCGGACCGTGCGCGAGGTGAAGATGTTCACCACGGCGGGCGCGGTCTCCGACACGACGGGCGCGTAGGAGAGCTGCACTTCCATTTGCGAGGACGGAACCTGGCGCATGGAGGTGGACGGAGCCTGCGCGGTCGCGAGGGGCGTCGCCGGGACGGCGATCAGCAGGGCACAGAAAAGCGGGCGGAAGAGGTGTCTCATCCGCCCGCTATAGGGGAGGTGGCGGCTCCGGTCCAAACGAGAGCTGCGACCCAAGATTAAATTTGCGTTCAGCCTTCCGCGCTTTTCGCGACGGCCGCCTCCATGTTCTTCTGCGCTTTCTCGAGCGCCTTCACGGCTTTGGCGAGTTCGCGCTCGGCCTTGCGCAGGTCGGCGTCGTCGCTGCCGTCCATCTCCGCGCGCAGGCCTTCGACCATGCGGTTGGTCGTGCCGAGCATGATCTTGGCGGACTCCAACCGGGCATCGGCTGAAGCCGGACCCCCGTCCTTGTTGAAGAAGAACTGGCGGCCTTCGAGGTCTTCGGCCTTGAGCGTGCCGGTGCTGTCGAAGAAGCGGATCTTGCCGTTTTCGGCGCCGTCCGGGAATTCGAAGCGGAGCTTGCCCGACAGGGTAGAGGAGTCCGTGAACCAGTCCGGCGTGTCGATTTCGGTGCGGTTGCCGTCCTCGTCCGTGCGGAAGAATTTGGGCTCGCCGTCCACCATCTCGATCTTCAGCTTCGAGTCCGAGTCGGTGTTGACGACGATCTTGCGGATGACGTCGGCATTGCCGGTTTCCATCAGGGCCGACAGTCCCGGCTCGCCCTTCAGGCCGCCCGGAAAGCCATTGCCGGTCTTCAGGAACTCGTCGATCTCGATGCCGTATTCGGACTCCAGCTGCTCACGGGTCCGGCGGCGGGTCGTGCCGTCGCGGGACGTTTCCAGATAGGTGCGTTCGCCATTCTCGTCGCGGATCTCGAAGCCCTTGGCGTCGCCGTCCTTGTGGATCTTGATGGTCTTGATGCTCGACACCACGGCCTTGTCCGTCGCGTCCTGGTCGTCGGCGAAGCTCAGCGGCGCGCACAAAGCGGCTCCGGTCAGCAGCGCGGCGGCCAGCGTCCAACGGCCTGCGCCGCGTGTCTTTTCGGTCTGGGTTCTCAGGGTCATCAGTCTCTCCTTCACTGGATGATGCAGGGACAGGCTGAGCGCCGGTCCCGTCTTGGGCTGGAACGACGCTCCAGCGGTTTCGGAAAATCGTTGGGCGGCGACGAGCAAGGTCTCCGCATAGTCGGCGCGCGCCTCCTCGCCCGTCAGGCGCAGGACAGTCGCGTCGCAGGCGGCTTCCTGGTCGGCGCGGAAACGCGGCCAGGCGAGGTGCACGAGCGGGTTCGGCCAGGCGGCGATGCGCAGCGCCATCATGGCGGTCGCGGTCCACAAATCGCCCCGGCGCAGATGCGCCATCTCGTGCAGCAGCGCGTAGCGGCGCTGGTCGGCGGTGAAGTCGCGCTCGAACCCGGCGGGCAGGATCAGCGTCGGCGCCATCAGTCCCGAGACGCACGGGCCGTCCTCGGCCTTGTGTCCGATGCGAAGGCGCGGCGTGCGGCGCAGTCCGGCCTGGGCGGCAACGAGGTCCGCGTCTCGCAAGAGCGCATCGTCCGGCGCGGTCGTGGCGCGTTCCAGCCATTGTGTGTGGCGGCGCTGGCGCAGAGCCATCAGGCCCAGGGCTATGACGATCCCGGCGAGCCATATGCCAAGGGCGATGCCCGGCAGAAGGCTGGCAAGCGTCTCCACGGTCGTGGGCTGCGGGGTTGCGGGCAAGGGGGTGAAGCCTTGTTGCTGCACCAGGTTTTCGAAGGTCACGGTCTGCGCAACGGGCTCCGCCTGCGGCAACCAGCGGCGGAACGGGGCGGTCCAGCTGTGCGGCAAGGCGACGTCCGGCATGAACAGCCGCGCTGTCGGCAGCAGCCAGAGGGCGTAGGCGATGCGAGGCCCGAAGCGGCGCGCCACGGCGCGGCGGCTCAGCATGACGAGCGCGAGCAGGGCGGAGACGGCAAGGGCCGTCTGCGGCAGGGCCTCCAGCCAGCACGCGAGCCAGCTTGCGAGAATGGGTGGCAGATCAGTCACGGGATTTCAGCTCCCGGATGATGGCTTCCAGCTCGGCGATGTCCGTGTCGGTCAGCCCGTCATCCTTGGCGAGGTGGGCGACGATGGGCGCTGCCCGGCCGCCGAACAGGCGGTCGGAGAAGCGACGCGCCGCACCGGCGGCATGTTCGTCGCGGCTTACAAGCGGGCGGTAGAGGAAGCGTCGGCCATCCTTCCGGGCGGACAGAGCGCCCTTGTCGGTCAGGCGCGACAGCAGCGTCTTGATCGTCTGGATGGAGCGCGAGTCCTCGTCCGGTAGGGCGGCGTGGACGTCGCTGGCGGGCAGGCCGGGCTCGGCCCACAATATGTTCATCAGGTCCAGTTCGGACCGGGCGATGCGTTTCAACGGACCGTCCCCCTCTTTGTGACTACATCTGTAGCCGTATCAACGACTACAAGTGTCGACAAGAGGGGAATCGTGACCGCCGGATTGCAAATCCGACAGGCTTGAG
>CAYULR010000087.1:0-6151 GCA_964445685.1 uncultured Algimonas sp. | reverse complement strand
CGCCCTTGTCGGTCTGGCGCGACAGCAGCGTCTTGATCGTCTGGAGCGAGCGCGTGTCGCCTTCGGGCAGGGCGGCATGCACGGCGCTGGCCGGAAGGTCCGGGCGGTCCCAGAGGATGTTCATGAGGTCCAGTTCGGACCGGGCGATGCGTTTCACGTCGAGCCCCTTCGCTTGATGACTACACATGTAGCCGTAAACAACGACCACAGCTGTAATCAAGAGCGAAAAGGTGACTCCCGCATGTCAATGCGGAAAGGTTCGGGACAGGATTCCGCGCAAGGGCGGCCCAGTTGTCAGGGGAGTTGTCAGGGGCGGCCTAGTTGTTCAGGCTAGCCGCGTAGGGCATTCCGTCGAAGATAGGGTCCAGCCAGGTGGTGCGGTTGCCCGCTTCCCAACCGCCGACGTTCTTGATGCAGAAATGGGCTATGACGGGTTCGGCGCCGTCGTTGCGGGCCTGGGCTTCGGCGCGGTTGAAGGCTTGGATCTCGTCGAGCGTCGCGGCTTCGCCGTTGGCGCAGGCCTGGACGAGCGACTGCGGCGCGCCGTTGTCGACCTGGATGAATTCCGACCGGTTGTAGGCGGCGTAGCTGGCGCTGACACGGTCGCCCGCGAGGTAGCGCACGAAGACCATGCGGCGGTAGTCGGGATTGTCGCTCGGTCCCGTCTCGATCAGCAGCGTGGGCGAGACGTCTGGAGCCTGGGCGGCGGCATCCACGGCCAGCGTGCCGAAGGCGAGGGCTGCGAGAGCGGAAAGCGAAACTGTCTTGAACGTCATCATGGCACCCGACTGTCTGAACGAGCCTGAACCTATCATGAGCTTTCAGGGCCGGAAATCCGGCAAAGGGTCCCAATCATTCGCCCCAGACGAGAAAAGCGGCGAAATCGCATATACCAGAGCAAGCCATAACTTAGCGCAACGGCATCATCCGGCGGCTGCGACGACCTCCTGCGCGAAGCGGAACAGCGCGTTCCAGTTCTCCGGGCTGTCCGGCATCAGGCCGAGGCGCACGACGACCATGTCCTCGGACGGCACGACCCAGACGATCTGCCCGGCCCGCCCGCCGGCGTGGAACGCGTCGAAGGGCGGCAGGAAGGTCAGGTCGGGATTGTCGGATTCGGTCGGGCTCAGCCAGAAGCCCGCGCCGTAATCGTTGCTGTCGCCGCTCTCCGGGCTCGTGCGGTTGAAATCGACCCAGCCTTCGGGGAGCAGGCGTTCGCCGTCCCACGTGCCGCCGCGCAGCAGGAGCTGGCCGAACTTGGCGAAGTCGCGCGCATCCATGTAGACGAGCGACCCGCCCAGCATCGTGCCGTGCGCGTCGAACTCCACCACGCCGTCCAGGCCCAGCGGTTCGAACAGGACCGTGTCCACCCAGTCGCGCATTACGGCCGGGTCGGCCTGGCAGGTCTCCGGATCCGCGCCGTCTTCCACACATGTGCCGGGCAGCAGCGATTGCAGCGCGCGCGCGATGAGGTGGAACCCCGCCGTGGTGTAGTTCCAGTGCGTGCCGGGTTCGTGGACGAGGTCGAAATTCTCGCGCGCATAGGCGAGCTGGTCGAAGCGCCCCGGCCCGAACGACATCTGCACCACGTCGTTTTCCATCAGCTCCGCCACGCCGTACTCGCCGTACTCCAGCCCGTCGAGCATCTGCAGCCAGTGCCGCCAGCTGGTCTGCGCGCGCGGATCGTCGGCGGCAAAGCCGCTCGGCATGGGATCGTCGACCGAGTCGATCAGGCCCAGCTGCACGGCGCGACCCACCAATGTCGCCGTCACCGACTTGGCCATGGACCAGCTGATATGGCGCGTGTCGGGCGTGTAGCCGTCGCGGTAGCGCTCATAGACAAGTTCACCGCCCTTGATGACGACGACCGCCTTGGTCTCGCCCATCTCGTCCGCCTTGGACCGCTCGAAGACCGGATCGATCTGCGCACGGAGGGCGGCGTCCGCGTCCAGCGTCGCGGCCGGCCAGCCTTGCGTCGGCCAAGCGGTCTCGGCCGGCTGGGCGGGAAGGGGGACGAGCGGGGACGTCTGCGCGTTCGCGGTGGTCCCAGGGGCCAGAACCCCCATCAGGGCTCCAGCCAGAACACAGCTTTTGAAATTAAGTCTCGACCCCTGCATATTTCCGCTTCTAGGGTCGCGGGATGAAGGTCGTCAAAGTGATTGTGGTCGTCGCGCTCGTTCTGCTCGGCGCGGCTTGGGCGGGATATGCGCTCTGGCTGAAGCCGCAGCTTCAGTTCGCGCAGGTCGCCACGGCGTTCGCGGCCAAGAAAGTCTGCTCCTGCCTCCACGTGGCGGAGCTGCCGATGGAGGTCTGCGAGGCCGACTTCACGGACGATGTCTCGATGGTGAGTTTCCAGGCGGACGGGAATGTCGTCTCCGCCGAAGTGCTGGGCGGGCGCATCTCCAGCGTGGCGCGCCATACACCGGGCCTGGGCTGCGCGCTGTCGCCGCCGCCGGTCAGGACGGCGTCGGTCAGCCCAGCAGCAGGATAGCCGCGAAGACGCCCACCACGGCGAGTGCGATCGCCACGGATGTCAGGTTGAACCGCCCCTTGCTGGCGCGGCCCCCATGCATGTCGTCATTCCGGCTCTGAAGATGGTTCGGCATGGAAAGGGAACGTTCGCGCGCCCCGGCGGTTCCTCCCCTGTGTTGCGGCGAAACCCGATCGCCGCCCGCAAGGGAGCATGCGCATGGCCGAGTTCTTTTTGGATAATTCGGTCGCCAGCTTCTACGCGCTGATCGGCTTTGCGCTGTTCGGACTGACGCTGCAGCCGGGACTGGCGCGGCGCTACCACATCAACCTTCCCGCCGTTTACATCGCTCTGGGCGCAATCGCGACGCTGGTCGGCTTTCCGCACCTCTCGCCGATGAATTCCGAATTGCAGGCGATGATCGTCACCCACGCCTCAGAGCTGATCGTGATCGTCAGCCTGACCGCGGCCGGACTCGCCATCGACCTGAAAGCGGGTTGGCGGCGCTGGAACGCGACGTGGCGGCTGCTGGGCATCGCCATGCCGCTGACCATCCTCGCGCTGGTCTTCCTGGGGCAATGGGCCGGGCTGGGCCTGGCGGGCGCGGTGCTGCTCGGGGCGTCGCTCGCCCCCACGGACCCTGTGCTCGCCCGCTCGGTGCAGGTCGGCGGCCCCGGCAAAGACGAGGACCCGACGCGCGTGGCGCTGACAGCGGAAGCCGGGCTGAATGACGGGCTGGCTTTTCCCTTCGTCTGGGCGGCCATCGCGCTCGCGGCGGGGACGTTCGATTGGGGCAGCTTCCTCGCCTATGACGTAGTGTACCGCGTAGGACTGGGCATCGCCATCGGCTGGGGCGTGGGCTGGCTCATCACGCGGGTGGTCTTCTCCCGGTTGGGCGACGCGGCGAACGACCGCAGCGCGCCGCTGATCGTAATGCTGGCGGCGACCTTCCTCGCCTACGGCCTGGCGGAATTCGCGCATGCGTACGGCTTCCTGTCCGTCTTCATCGCGGCGCGGTCCGGGCGGCGTCACGACATCGACTCGGAAGTCCGCGACCGGGGCGACGAGGCCTACGCCGCCGAAGCGCACGAATCCGCCGACCAGTTCGAAGGCATTCTGATGGTGATCCTGCTGCTCTGGTTCGGGTCGTTCGTCGCGGCGGAACTCTGGTACCAGTGGCGCTGGACGGATCTGGTCATCGCGCTGGCGCTGCTGCTGGTCGTCAGGCCACTCGCGGGATGGATCGCGATGACGGGCTACGGCGCGGCGCCGAAGGAACGGTTCAAGATGGCCTTCTTCGGCATTCGCGGCATGGGGACGATCTTCTACATCGCCTACGGCCAGACCCACGCCGCCTTCGACGACATCGACGCGGTGTGGCGGATTGCGGGCCTGTGCATCCTGATCTCGGTCCTGATGCATGAAAGCCTGGCGGGCTGGTTGTTCAACCGCACCAAGGTGGCGATCCCGGCGGGCCAGGCCAAGCCGGACGACACCTACTCTGTCTGAGGACAGTTTCTGGCCTAACGCCTAATTCCTAACGCCTGCCGCCGGTCTCGAACCCGAACAGGTTCACCAGGTGCACGACCAGCATGAACCCCACCGCGATCGCGACCAGGGCGATGATCATCCACGGCATCCGGTAGGGGCGGATATCCGTCTTCTCGCGGAACCGCAGCCGGATGCCGAAAAAGGCCAGCACCGCGCAGAGCGCAATTCCGGACAGCGTCAGGATGAAGTCGAGCTGTGGGTCCATGGCGGCGGCGTGTCCGGGGTGAGCGAAGGCGGCGCGCCCGTAACACCGTGTTCCGTCTTGTGCCAGTGAAAGGGCCGGGTGCGAAGCTCCGCGATCGCCTGCAGCAGCGGCGGGAACATGAGCAGCCAGTAGACCGGCATGAACGGCACGTGGCGCAGCAAGTGCGGCTTGCCCGCCCGCACGGCCCCCAACGCGCCCACCGCCATGCCGCAGAGCAGGCTGATGCCCAGCGTCACCAGGTATACGCCCGGCACGCTCGCGCTCGTCACGCCCAGCCCGTTCGCCAGCAGGAGCAGCCCCAGCAGCACCACGACCGGCGCGAAGAAGAAGATCGACAGCAAGGACGCGCCCAGCGTCAGCTGCAGCATCAACGCCCTGCGCCACCCACCGGCGAGGGGCGAGTTCATGTGGACGAGCCAGGTCTGCAGGAAACCCTTCAGCCAGCGCGACCGCTGCCGCATCCAGGGCGAAAGCCGCGCGACCGCCTCTTCCTGCGTCGGGCTGTCGATCCAGCCGATGCGCCCGCCCCGGCGCTTGCCTTGCGCGGCGAGACGGAAAGCGAGGTCCGCGTCCTCGGTCACATTGTGCGGGTCCCATCCGCCAGCGGCGTCCAGGGCGCTGCGGCGCATGTGGTTGGACGTCCCGCCCAAGGGGAAGGGCAGGCCGAGCCGCTGGTAGAAGGGCAGCAGCACGTGGAACAGGCTTGCATATTCCAGCCCGAACTGCGCGGCAAGCGCCGTGTCGCGCGTGTTGAAATAGTCGAGCGGAGCCTGCAGCGCGTCCCAGTCCGGGTGCGCGGCGAAGGCGCTGGCGGCCTGCCGGAGCTGCTGCGGGTGCGGACGGTCTTCGGCGTCGAAGATGGTCACCAGCGTGCCGTGGCTCCGCCGCAGCACATGGTTCAGCGCGCGGGGCTTGGTCTGGGGCGGACCGTCGGCGGGGCCGTCCGGCACAACCAGCACGCGCACGGACCCGCCCGAGGCGGCCCGGGCGGCGGCGATGGTGTCCGTGTCCTCCGCCTCGCAAACCATGACGATGTCGAGGCGGCCGCGCGGATAGTCGATTCCATTCATCGCGGCCATCAACCCCTCCACCATGTGGGCTTCGCGGAAGAGCGGCAGGATGACCGTGTAGTCGGGCAGGGCCTCGTCGGGCAGAAGGTCCGGCATGGCCGGGCGCGGCATCGCGCAGGCGGCGAGCTTCACCCCGCCCAGCGCCACGCTCAGCCAAGCGACGATCATGGTCACGTAGAGCAGGATGTCGCGCAGGTCCAGATCGGTCGCCAGACCCACGCCGAACAGCAGCGCGAAGACCATGCCCACGGCGCTGCTCGTCACGGTGGAGGCCGGGCGCAACCGGTCCGCATGGCCGATGGCGGGCCGTGCCGTCTTGATCTCGTCCGCCAAAGCGCTCCCCCGTCCAAGGAAGGTCGAGGCAATGGGAGCGCAGCCCGCGCCGCAAGCGCTAATCGGCCTGAGGCAACCTTTCGCAAGCCCACCGGGCGGCATCCGCCACCATGGGCACATCACTGCGCGTGTGGGCCTGCGCGACCTCTCGCAGCGCGGGAGTCCCGGAGTTGCCGATGGCGTAGAGCACGTTGCGCAGGAAACGCGGCCAGCCGATGCGCTTGATGGGCGAGCCGGAAAAGTGCGCCCGGAACCCCGCATCGCCGAGCCGTGCCAGGTCCGCCAGAGCAGGCGCGTTCAGATCGTCCCGTGCCGCCAGCTTCGCCTCGCGCCCCGCCTGGGCGAACTTGTTCCACGGGCACACGGCCAGGCAGTCGTCGCAGCCATAGATGCGGTTGCCCATGAGCGGGCGCAGCGTTGGGTCCACCGGGCCGTCATGCTCGATGGTCAGGTAGGAGATGCAGCGCCGCGCATCGAGCTGGTACGGGGCCGGGAAGGCATCCGTCGGGCAGGCGTCCAGGC
>CAYULR010000086.1:0-9433 GCA_964445685.1 uncultured Algimonas sp. | reverse complement strand
GACTTCGACCCTTCCCCGCCATGCTGCCGCCGCTCGATCCAAAGCATGATGCCGGTCGCGCTGATTATGCACATGGCTAGGCCCAGCGCCGCGTAGAGCCACTTCAGCCAGATACCGCCATAGGTTCCGAAGTGCAGCGGGCTCATCGCGTTCACGACGCGGTTGGCGGCCTGCGGATCGGTGATCTTGGGCAGGACGAGCGGTGCGCCCGTCGCACCGCTGACGGGATAGATGGCCGTCGTCGCCATCTGCGTGTCCTCGAAGAACAGCACGTCGAACTGTGCGTTGGCATCGCCGTAATTGTTCAGAATGACGCGGTACGGTTCTGCATCGATGCGTGGATGGGTGATGGCCTGCACTTCGGCCATGGTAAGCATCTGCACCTGTTCGCCCGATGGCTCGACGGCTTTGCCGACAACCGCGTCGATCAACGACTCCGTGTCGCCCTTGAAGGCTATTACCGCGATGATGGGCGCGAGAATGGCGATGATGCCGAGGAACGACCCGGTGAAGGCGATCATGACCGAGAAAGGCAGAGTCAGAACGCCCATGACCTTGTGGCTGTCCTGCCACTTCAGCCGCTGCGAGCGGTTCAGGCGTAGGGTGAAGAACTCGCGGATGAGCTTTCCGTGGATCAGTAGGCCCGTCACGATGGCGAGCCCCCACACGATGCCTGCAAGCCCCACCAGCGCCCGGCCCGCATTGCCAGGAATCATCAGGTTGGTGTGGAATTCCAGGATCCAGTGCGCCGCTCCGTCGCCGCGGTTGACGAGAGGCCCCCCCGTTTCGGGATGGAATTTGTACTCGGTGGCCTGCAGCCCAACGCCCGGTTCCACCGCGCCACCACGAGTCCAGTAATAGGGCATCAAGGGCTGCGGGAAATCGACGAGGAAATAGTCGACCCGACCGATCGCTTGCAGATCGGCGAACGCCGCCTGGACGGCGGGTTCGATGTTGGCGGGGGCATCGGCGAGCTCGAGCCGCAGGTTCGGGTCCTCCAATGTGATGATCTCTTCGACGAACAGGGCGGAGGTGCCGGTCCAGGCCACGACGAACATGAACCAGCCGAGCACGATACCCGCCCAGCTATGGACTCCGTAGAAGCGCTTATGCCTATCGCGTTGAAGAGCCATGGCGGCCTCCTATCCTATGACCGGAACGGGGGATGTGAAGACGATCGCAACGCCTATGATCAGCCCTGCAACGGGAACGGCGACCGCGCGCCAACGCTTGGCGTCCCAATAGGCGTGCAGCATGAAACCGAGCCAGATGAGCGGTACGGCAAGACTGACCCAGAGGGCTTTCTGGTCGAACGCCCCCGGCGCGCGCAGCAGCAGTGCCGCGCCGAGGAAAATCGTCGCGAGCGTCGAGAGCAAGAGCATGCTGAAAAGGCGCATCAGAATATCACTCCAACGGACCCAATAATGGCAAGGCCTGCACAGACCAGAAGCGTCGGCTTGTAGGCTCTCGGCCAGATTTGGAGCGAAAAGACGAGTGCGGCCCCTGCAAGCGTCAACAACCCAAGCCCGGTGAACAATCCGCGCTCTGCACCCATAACTGCGCTGCAAGCGATCAGAACAGCAACGGCAAGCCCCCATCCCCCCCAACGGAGCCCTCGCCGCATGGCGGGCGTGAGTCGCGTGGACGGCATGCGCTTCGCGTCGGCCGCGTGGACGCCCGCCCACGCTAGATAGCTCAGCGATGCTCCGGCGAGATACATCACTATCCGAAACGCTTGCTGATCAGGATGCCGTACTCCGCCGGATTGCCCAGACCGATGAAGGTCGCATTGCCGCCCACGGCTGCGGGACCGCGCGACAAGGAGTAATCCTCATCCAGAATGTTCCGGCCGAAGACAGCGACCTCGAACCCGTCCCGCTCATAGCCTGCGCGCAGGTTCAGCAACACGGCACTGTCGTTCTCGAACCGCGCGACGTTCTCGACCTGCGAGAAGCTGCTGTCGCGATAGCTGACGTTACCGCTGACATAGACGGCATCCGTCACATCGTAGCGCCCGCCAATGGACCCGGACCAATCCGGGCTCTGAGCGAAATCGAAGCCATCAAGATCGATGCCCGCCACCCCTTCGGACAGGCAAGCCGGAGCGTTGATCTGCGCCGCGAACTGGCTGCCCGTCAGGCAGAATTCGTCGAACTGCGTGTCGGCGTAGCCGAGGCTGGCGAACAGGAAGGTGCGGTCGTTCGGGCGGAACTGCGTTTCCACCTCCACACCCGCGATCAGGCTGCGCCCGGCATTTTCCGTGTCGAACAGGAAGATGCTGCCATTGACGGGGACGCTGACCTGCTGGTCCGACCAAATGCCGTAATAGGCATTGGCGTTGAAGACCCAGCGGCGGTCGTCGCTCGTGTGGCGCAAGGCAACCTCGAAATTGTCGAGATATTCCGGCTCGAAGAAGTCCTGCGTGCCCGCTGTCTGGATTTCCACGCCGCCACTACGGTAGCCACGCTTGTAGAAGGCGGCAACATTGGTGTTGTCCGTCAGAGCGTAGGTCAGGCCGAATTCCGGCAGCCAAGCATCGAAGTCGGTTTCGGCCGGGGCGAAGACAGTCTGACCCAGCTGCGAGTTCAGCACGGCGTTGACCTGCGTCAGTCCGCCCACGACGAGGGGACCGAAGGCGGCGAAATCCGCAGGGTTGGGCAATGTGCCGTTGACCAGCGTGTTGGACACCGTGCCGGACGTGGTCTGTTCCTCCGTGTCATAACGGAGGCCGACTGTGGCGGTCAGTCGGTCCGTTACGTTGAGGTCGAGCTGGCCGAACAGCGCGAAGTTGCGCTGCTCTAGCTCCGTGCTGCGGTCGACGGCGACGTCGAAGTTCGCCGGATAGAAGGGAAGCAGAGGCGCTGGAACGCCTGCGGTCGCCGGGTTGATGACGAAGTTGCCCTGCGTGACGTCGTCGATCTGGATATCGATGTAGTACACCCCGAACACGCCGCGCAGGCGGTCGCCGACATAGGTCAGGCGGAGCTCTTCAGCGAAGTTGCGGTCGTCGCCTTCGCCGGATGTCGCCCCCAAGAGGCCGCCCGTCGGGCCCAAATCCTGGTCGAATAGGCGGTCCTGCCCGCCGGACAGAAAGGAACTGATGGAGCGGAGGCTCCAATTCTCGTCGATGTCCCAATTCAGATCGAGCGTCGCCGTGACGGCTTCGTATTCGTCGAGCGCGCGGATATCGCTGGAGCTTTCACGCGAGAACTCGCCTGTCAGGTCTCCGCGATAGAAGTCATTGCCCTGCTCCGCATCGGAATACTGACCCGTCAGAACGGCGGAGAATGTGTCCGTCGGTTCCCAGAGAAGCTTGGCGCGAAGAAGGATGTCCTCGCGGCTGTCGTCTTCACCGCCGATAACAACATTGTCGACGAAACCATCCGTTTCGAAATATTCGCCCGACACGCGGAAGGCGACATCTTCGCCCAGCGGGACGTTCAGCATGCCTTCCAGCGCATAAGTGTCGTCCGTGGCCACCTGCGCCCGGACCGCGCCTGTTGTACGGCCTAGTTCTGGGTTGGCGGTGCGGATAACGATGGCCCCCGCTAGCGCGTTGCGCCCGACATTGGTGGATTGCGGACCGCGTAGAATTTCGACCTGTTCGACATCCCAGAGATCGCGCGGGCCAAGACGCGACGCGTCACCCGTGTAGGCGACCCCGTCGATATAGAGCGTTGCCAGCTCTCCGCCTCCGCCCTGCGTCCCCACGGAGTTGTTCGTGATGCCTCGGAGTCCGAAGCCTTCATCTCCGTTGAAGCTGAAAGCGTTGGCCGTCGACGCAAGGACGTCTTCGATGTCGAGCAGAACGAAATCATCCAGAAGCTGTGCGTTCAATACGGCGACGGATTCTTTCGTGTCCTGCAAAGTTCGCTCGATCTTCTGGCCCGTGACGACGATCTCGTCGAACACAGGCTCATTCTGCACAGGTGCGGTCTGCGCCCAGGCTTCGGTCGAAAGGAAGGTTGCTAGCGCGGTGGTTCCGGCGAGCCGGGCAAAACGGGTCACGGCAGGTTGGTCTCTACAAATTGATATTGCGAATAGTTCACAATTTCACTTGCTATGAATTATGTGCAACTCATTCGCAAGTGCTTTGTCGCTCCTATTGTGATTATTGCCTAGAAAACACTAGGCAGCTGGGCTGATCCTCTTCCTGTGTCACCAGTTCCTTTCCTACCGACATCAAGCGCTAACGTTATCGTTAACGGGCTATTTGCCTTTTTCAGCAATGGTTTCACTGCAGCTCGCGACTCGTTTGCGCGATCGAAACGGAAGCCGAAGGTTTGACTGACACGCAACCCTACGAACACTTGGACCGCCGCATGACCGCGCGGCGTCGCGAAGATTTCTTCTGGCTGAAGCGCCTTGCCGACCTGACGGGCGAAGCCTGCCTGGCGCTATCCCGCGACCTCGCGATCCAGTATATTGACGACAAGGTGTTCGACCTGCTCGGGACGCCCGCCCCTCACGCCCTGCCCGATACGCTCGCAGACCTGACGCGCCTCATGGCGCAGCATGGCTTCTTCGGACACGGCGATCCCAGCATCTATCAGGCGCTCATACAGGACCAGCTGGTCAACCAGCGGCTCCGCCAGGATGCTGCAACGCAGATCATCAAG
Source organism: uncultured Algimonas sp. (assembly GCA_964445685.1). Taxonomy (GTDB): domain Bacteria; phylum Pseudomonadota; class Alphaproteobacteria; order Caulobacterales; family Maricaulaceae; genus Litorimonas. The sequence continues at coordinate 4,814 of CAYULR010000086.1, read as the reverse complement.
ACCGTCACGGCGCGAGGCCGCTATGTCGACCTGCGCGTCAGCCTGGGCCGCGACGACGGCTACCTGATCCTCCTCCGTGACGTGACTGATTCAGAGATCCAGAGTCGTGCCCTGGATACAGCCTTGAAGATCGGTGGCAGCGGATACTGGTTCTACAACATTCAGACCAAAGACTTCTCGATCCGAACGGACTCGCTGCAGTCCTACTTCTCCAAGTCAGCGATTCTCGAAATCGAACGCAAAGGCTTCCGCCACACGCTGCACAAGGAAGACCTTCCCGTCGTGGACCGCGCGATGGACGAAGCCATCAAGAACCGCACGCCGGCACATTGCCTTGTCCGGGTCATCGGCGATCTCGGCCCTGTCCGCTGGCTCGATTCGCACATCATGCCCAATCTGGACGAACGCGGCCTCTGCCGGTCCGTCACTTGCTTCTTCACAGACATCACGCAGCAGGTCGAAGATCAGGAAACCTTACGCGCGGCAAAGCAAGAAGCGGAAGCCGCTTTGGCTGCGAAGAACATCTTCTTGGGTCGCCTGTCCCATGAAGTCAGAACGCCGCTCAATGCCGTGATCGGCATGGCGGACGCGCTGGTTCACAGCAACGCGACATCAGACATCAGCCCGCAACTCTCGCTGATCCAGAACTCCGCCGAGAAGGTTCTGGATATGGTCGATGGCACGTTAGAGCATGCAAAGCTGTCCGATGAGGCCGTCGAGCTCGACCTGAAAGTCGTGAACCCCTGCGATGTCGTCCAAACGGTTTGCAAGCAGTGGAAGGCGAAAGCCGATGCCGGGAACGTCAATCTAAAGTGGAGCTGCGCCCCTGACGTGCCAGCCCAAGCGCTGATGGACGACTACCGTTACGAACAGTGCCTCAGCAATCTCCTGTCCAACGCGATCAAGTTTTCCGAAGGCGGCTCGATCCAGGTCCTTCTGGCAATGGCTGGCGAAGGCCCGGCCCGGAAGATGGTCCTTGCGGTCCGCGACACGGGCATCGGCATGGCTCAATCGGCGCTGACGGATATTTTCGAGCCCTTCAAGCAAGCCGACAACACGATCTCGGGCCGCTTCGGCGGCACCGGTTTGGGTCTTTCGATCGTCAAGGATCTTGTCGAGTTGATGGGAGGCCGCATCGATGTGAACTCCCAGGTCGGAAAAGGGACATTGTTCGCAATCTCCATTCCCGAAGCCCGCTTGTCCGTCGCACCGGGACCCAGCGAAGCGACTCCCCCGCGTCAGCAGCCAACTGCCGCACCTGTTGCGCAAGCTCCGGCTGCTCCAGCTCCGAAAGAGCCAAAACCAGTGCAGGCAGACACCGTTAAGCCAGAGCCCGTGCAGAACACGCCTGCGCCTGCACAACCCTCTGCTAAGCCTGACAATCCATTCGAAGGCCTCAGCGTCCTGATTGTCGACGACAATGCGACCAACCACATCGTGGCCAGTTCCCTGCTCTCCCGCGTCGTTGGGGACATTGACACGGCCCTGAACGGCCGCGAGGCGCTCGATAAGCTGGCGGCCAAACCTTACGACCTCGTCCTCATGGACATCCATATGCCTGTGATGGACGGGATCGAGACAACGATCGCCATCCGGACCCAGCCGTCCTCATTCCAGAGCGTCCCGATCATCGCCCTGACGGCCGACCCCCAGTATCAACAAGCGCGGATCTGCCGGAACATCGGCATGAACTCTTCGCTCGGGAAGCCGATCAAGCTCGCATCCCTTCTGGAAGCTTTCGACGATGTGCTGTTCGGGGAATCCCGGGTCATCGCGACTGCGGCTTGACGATAGAAAGCTGACAAACCGCCACTTGAGCCCTATTACGGCCACATGTTGCGAACTGTCTCTCTCTCTTCCGTTCTTCTTCTCACGGCTTGTGCGCAGGCTGTCAGCCCCACCGCGCCGTCCATTGCCAATGTCGACGGCTGGTGTTTCTCCGGCGGCACGATCCATACGGCTAATGACGATGCCCCGCAGGTCGAAGCCGTCGTCGTCCAGGATGACAGGATCACCTATGTCGGTGACGCGGTCGATGGCTGGTGCCCGGAAGGGCTGGCCGACTATCCCCTCAATGGCTTCACGCTTTATCCAGGCCTGACGGATGCGCACGCGCACCTGGACGGGATTGGTCAGCGCGAGATGCAGCTCGACCTCAGCGGCGTATCATCCGTCACGGAGTTGCAGGATGCCGTGCGCGACTTCGCACAGCGCATCCCTGCCGGCGAGACGATCACAGGACGGGGTTGGATCGAGACGCACTGGCCCGAAGGCCGCTTCCCCAACCGTCAGGACCTGGATGCAGTGACGACGGATCATCCCGTTATCCTGCAACGGTCCGATGGCCACGCCGTTGTCGTCAACACGCTCGCCCTTCGAAAGTCGGACATCACATCCGCCACGGAAGCGCCCTTCGGCGGCGCGATCAACCTCGGGGAAGACGGCGAGCCGAACGGCATGCTGATCGACAATGCGGAACGCTTGGTCGCAGACCTGATTCCGGTTTCCGATGAAACGACACGCGCACGCGCTTATGAACTGGGGTCGGACGTCTACGCCGCCCGGGGTTGGACGAACATCCATTCAATGAGTGTCGCAGCGGACGATATCGACCTGATCAACCAGCTCGCCCAAGACGGCCGCGTCGCCATACGCGTCTACAATTCCGTCGGAGTTCCGGAACGCCGTCCGGCCGACAAGGTCGGGGCCATGCAAGGCGGGCTTTCCAACGCGACTTCGACAGTCGTGACACGAGCCATCAAGCTTTACGCTGACGGGGCTCTCGGTTCGCGCGGGGCGGCCTTGATAAAACCCTATGCGGACGATCCGGACAATAGCGGGCTGATGACCCTTCAAAAGGAGCGGGCGATCCCAATCTTTCAGTCGGCGCTGCGTAACGGCGTCCAGGTCAACACGCACGCCATCGGCGATCTTGGTAACAAGGCGGTTCTGGATTGGTACGAGGAAGTTTTCTCCTCCGTGCCCCGGTCCGAATGGCGCGTGAAAGAGCCGCGCTGGCGGATTGAACACAGCCAGATTCTCGATCCGGGCGATATTGCGCGCTTCCGCCAACTCGGCGTCATCCCATCCATGCAGCCCAGCCACGCCATCGGTGATTTGCACTTCGCCGTGGACCGGCTCGGACCGGACCGGTTGGGCGGCGCCTATGCGTGGCGCGCCCTGATCGATAGCGGCGTGCGCATTGCTGGTGGCTCCGACGCTCCCGTCGAGGTCGGCGACCCGCGCATCGAGCTGCACGCAGCCATGAAACGCGTGGATCTGAAGGGGTACTCCAACGACGACTGGAACCTCGATCAGCGCGTAACCCCGCAGGAAGCGCTGAAGATGTTCACGCTCTGGCCAGCCTACGCTGCGTTCCAGGAAGACGAGCTCGGCTCGATCGAGGTCGGCAAGAAAGCGGACTTCTCGGTATTCGACAAAGACATGCTGGACCCGGCCATCGAACCGATGGACGCGGAACCCGTTATGACGATGGTGGACGGCAAAGTCATCTGGAGCCGGTAGACGGCTCCAGGGTTGCGCATCAGTCGCGGAAGTTCTTGAATTGAACGGGCTGTTCCAGGCCCAAATCCTTCACGAACTGGATGGCCGTCTGCAGATCGTCGCGTTTCTTGCCGGACACGCGTAGCTCTTCGCCTTGAATGGCGACCTGCACTTTCATCTTGGACCCCTTGATGTCCTTGACGATCTTGCGCGCCATGTCCCGGTCGATGCCTTCTTTAACGGCAATGGTCTGACGGACACTCGCGCCTGCGGCAGGTTCGACCTTCTGGTAGTCGAGCTGCCCCGGTTCGATGCCGCGTTTGGAGAGATGCCCACGGATCAGTTCCTGCACCTGTTTCAGTTTCAGATCGTCATCGGCGAAGACCTTGATCGCGCCATCCGCGACTTCGACCGTGCTTTTGCTACCCTTGAAGTCATAGCGTGTGCCCACTTCGCGCATGACGTTCTGGACGGCGTTGCGCACCTCGGCGAGATCGACTTCGGATACGATGTCAAAGGATGGCATTCAGGTCTCCTAGACTGAGAAATACTCGGCGATTTCGGACCAGCTAGCGACGCGGTCATACTCTGTCACGTCCCTATTGTGAGGGGCGTCGTAGAGGACGGGTGTCCCACTGAACCCAGGAAAGTGCTTCGGGCTATCATCGATCAGATAATCCGTCCCCATGACCTGCTTGTACCCGCAAAAGACAAAGCATTTAGGGTCGAGGTCCGGGAAGTGCTCGTTCAGCCAATCGATCTTGGGCGCGATTGTTTTAGGATATTCCATGGCCGCCGTGCAGATGACGACGCCGTGGCGCTTGGACAGGCGGCCAATCACGTCCTGGCAGCCCTCCATGAGCGGCAAATGACGCATCAACTCGCCGTCTGCCACATGGTCCATCATGGCTTGGCGGGGCTCTCCTTCGAGCGTGTCGCGAAGTGTCTTGAAGCTCTCATCCGACAGGTCGAGCCCGAACCGCTCGTTCAGCCACTGGCACAGGTAAGCCCCCGTATCGGCCATGACATGGTCCATATCGATGGCGATGGAGGGCTGTTTGACGGGATTGCTCATGGGAACCTTCAAAAGAAAACGCCGCCTCGGAGGGCGGCGTTATGATGTGTGGTATCGAAACGCGCCTTAGGACGGTTTGTTCGAATAAGCCTTCAATTCCTTGCGGGCCACCTGCATCCGGTGGACGGCATCCGGGCCGTCCGCATAGCGGAGCGTCCGCATCTGGACGAACATGCCGGCCAGCGGCGTGTCCTGGCTGATACCGACACCACCATGCATTTGCATGGCTTCGTCG
>CAYULR010000085.1:0-9455 GCA_964445685.1 uncultured Algimonas sp. | reverse complement strand
CTTCGTCGTTCGTTCCATAGCGCTTCATCGCGATCAGATTGGTAAATCCTTCCTGCGCGGCCTCCGGCGCACCGGGAGCAGCGGAATTTTCCAGCGAGCGCATCATGTCATTGTCGATTGGTGCCGGGGCGATGGAGTTGATGCGTACGCCTGCCTCGGCCAATTCGAGCGCAGCGACTTTCACCAAGCCGTTGATGGCGTGTTTCGAGGCCGCATAGGGGCTGATGCCTGGCACGCCGACGACGCCAGCGACGGAAGATGTCACGATTATCGACCCGCCGCCGCTTTCGATCATGGCCGGTGCGGCGTGTTTGATGGACAGCCAACTCCCACGGACATTGACGGTCATGATTTTGTCGAATTCCTCCACTGTGAATTCGAAGACCGGCTTGACCGACCCTTCCGTGCCGGCATTTGCAAAAAGCACATCGATACCGCCTAGCTTCGACTTGGCTTCGGCGATGAAGGCTGCCGTGTCGTCCTCCGAAGAAATATCGGCTTTGAAGGTCGACAGCCGCTCGTGGGCGATTTCTGCGGACAGGGCATCCAGCTTGTCCTGGCTGCGAGAGACGGCCAACACGTGAGCGCCCTCATCGAGGAACCGAGCTACCGCCGCGCGTCCGATGCCGCCTGTCGCGCCTGTTACAACCGTGCGTTTTCCGTCCAGTCTCATACCGTCTCCGCTTCTTTCCACTGCTCGATGATTGCTCTGACAGGATCGGCCACGGCCTCTCCCCGTTTTTCTCCGGCAAAGACTGCACCCGTTCCGCCGTCCAGCGTCAGCGTCTCGCCCTCCTTGAAGATCAGGTCTCCGATCAGGATCTCGCCGTCACCGATCCGGACGTCCGCAGCCCCAACGACAGCCGGCAAGCTCCATGAGCGGGCGACCACGGCAGCGTGGCTCATTTGGCCACCCAGCGTGGTAAGGATGCCGCTTGCGACTGACATGCCGTGAATATCTGCCGGTGACGTCTCCTGACGCACCAGGATGACGGGTCCCTCTTCGGCTCGCTCAATCGCATCCATGGGGTCCAGAACGATGGCCCCCGTGGCAAGACCCGGCGATGCGCCAAGACCCTTCGTCAGCGCGCCCGCACTTGCAGCCTCGCGCAACGCATCCCTCGTGAAATAATCATCCGGTATACGCGCCAGCGCTTCTTCGCGGTTGAGGCGTCCCTCACGTTCCATGTCGACTGCGATGCGGGCCGCCGCTTCGGGCGTTCGCTTCCCACGACGGGCTTGGAGCACCCAAAGCGTATCGTTTTCAACCGTGAACTCGACATCGACCATGTCGGTGTAATGGGCCTCCAGTGCCTGGAGATGACCCTCCAACGCGGCATGGATCTCTGGGTGAATGCCCTTGAACTCCGCATAGGGAGTGGTTGCCGCCTGCCCTGCTACGACTGCCTCGCCCTGCGCCTTCGCAAGATAGTCCCCGGTCGAGCCGGGCTTTCCGCTCCGAGGATCGCGAGAGAAGACGACCCCCGTTCCAGAGCGGTCGTTCAGATTGCCAAACACCATGGCCTGCACGGTCACGGCCGTTCCGCCACTCTCTTCCAACCCTACAGTCTTTCGGTAATGCGCGGCACGGTCGCTATTCCATGAAGCGTAGACAGCTTTGATCGTGCGCTCCAGCAGGGCAAACGGATCATCCAATGCGTCGCCGATCTCGCCCTTAATCAGCCTACGCAGGCTTTCCAGGTCTTCGTCTTCAGTTTCGAGATCCAGGACAGTCGTGGCGAATTGGTGCAGAAATCTCTGGTAGCTGTCGCTTGCGAACCCCTCATCGCCTGTCATCGCCGAGAGACCCTTCAGCGTGTCGGACGTCAGACCGACATTCAGGACCGTGTCCATCATGCCGGGCATGGATTGAGCCGCGCCGGAGCGGACGCTCACTAGGAGCGGAGCCCCTGGATCACCAAAGGCCCGACCCAAGGTGGCCCCGACCTTCGCGAGGCCGTGCCTCACTTCGTCCATGGACCATGCTCCCCCGATCGGAAGGGTGAACCCCGGTGGGATCGGCAAGCCCATTGACGTCATGGCCCAAAGGCTCCGACCCTTGCCGCCGACAATCAGCGTTGGGTCTTTCAGGTGGTCGTGATCGAAGGGATAGATCATTTCCGGCTCAGCTCACCCGCGTAACGGTTCCCGCACCGCCATCGACCCGAATGGTCGATCCGTGCGGAATACGGTCGGTTGCGCCGTCGGCACTGACCACGCAGGGTACGCCCAGCTCGCGCGCCACGATAACGGCATGGCTGATCGTTGCGCCGACATTGACCACCACGCCAGAGACAGCTGCAAAGATCGGAGTCCAACTCGGATCGGTGTGCCGGGCGATCAGGATGTCACCAGGCTCCAGATCTCCCGGATCGCTCGGATCCAAGATTACGACGGCGCGCCCTTCATAGACACCGGCACAGCCTGGCTGCCCTTGAATGTAGTCGCCTATCGCGAGTTCATTGCGCGATGCCCCTCGGGCGTCCCATTCTGAGAGCGGTGGGACAATGCCATTCACGATGAAAGGTGGAACGAGGGCTTCGAGTTTGGCCTCTTCGGCACGTCGTTGCTTGACAATGTTCTTTACGCTCAGAGGATCATCGAGCGCCTGATCCCACTCGGAATTGGTCAGCAACGAGAAGTCCTGAGGTCTTTTGAAGACGCCCTTCTCGACAAAGCGGCGACCGAGCTCCACCATCGCCATGCGCATTTCATGGGTGATCCGAGCGCTGTTCGTGCGTGTCCGTTCGCGGGCAGCGAAGAAGACGGCACACGCCTGTGTGGCCGCACGGAACTGTCCAAGAACCTCGTCATTCCCCGCAAGGCGGTCTTCGATCGCGGCAATCGCGGTTTTGCGCGCCGCATCACGCGCCGCTTTCTTGGCCACAGGACTTTCCGTGTCCGGAGCTCGGACCATGCCCGCCAAGGCTTGGGCAGGCGATGTGTCGTCCAGCTCCCAGACAATGGAAGCCATCTCCCACTCGTTAGGACCGCGGAAGCCAAACTCCGCTATGAACTCATCCCACTGGCTCCAAACGGCCGCCACGCCGTTCTGCTCGAATGCAGCCCTTAAATTGTCGTCACTGCGGATAGACCTTGAAAGCTCCCAGAGCGCCAAAGCGGGGCGCGCACTATCCACAGGGCGGTCCGATGTGAGAATATCGGCCGCTAGCTCGGGCAGCCCCACGGCGGTGGCGACCTCGCCAACAGCTCCAGCCGGGATCATGGAATGATACGTCGCCATGATATGACGGGTCCAATAAGGATACCACCAGTCCCGCGTGACCTTACGTGTATGGGCCAGAAGCTCGGCGTCGCTCAGAGACGAGAGGTCGGGACGGCTATCGCGCAGCTCCAGCGTCCGCGAGCGCATCTTGTCCAGTTCGGGCAACTCTTGTGTGCTCAGGACCCAGCCGATTGTTTCCAGCAACTTCGCCTCATGCTTGGGCGAGACATCCGTGTCCTTTGGCGCATAGGGCGGGACACCGTCTTGCCCCCCGAAGAAAGATGCATCGATCGCTTCCGGCGTCAGCCCAGGCGCCCTTACACCGAAAATGCGTGACGCAGTGACGTTCAGATAGCCATAACCACCGAACACGCTGAGCATGGCCATCGCGTCGTCAGGGAACTCGTCCATGTCGAAGGCGCCCAGATTGACAAGCGCTTGCCGCCAGCCCGGCTCGCTGAACGGGATGCCCCAGATCGACCATGAGAATGGCTTCACGACATCTGGGAAGACCTCGCCGATATTGCCGCGGGTGTAGATCGGAAAGTCGGACGCTGGCGGGCTGTCGATAATCCAGCGGCCTGCCGCCCGATTCTCGTCTGCCAGACGTTCGGCGAGGGCGTCCCCTCCGAATTCGGGTGTCAGTTCCATTGTCGCACTCCCCACAAACTTCTTCGGCGCGCCCGTGTTCGGGTCTTCGCTGTTCGCACTCACAAGACCCGGTTGAACCAAAAAATCAAGTGAAGCTGAATGTCGCATCATGTTTGGCTTGCACGGGCTTTCTTGTCTACATAAACATGACATCACATTCAGCTTTTAAGGCTTTGGGGGCTTGGACGTTTTGTTTGGGTCGGGGGTCGCTTCGAAAAGCAGGGGAGAGCATGACAGAGGACGAGTCCTCCGCAGAGCCTGAACAGGCCACCTCCGACGAGGCGTCCGCATCGCGGCCCCGCCTGACGGCGCGCGGCCTCGCGACGCGCAACAAGCTCATAGAAGGCGCCAAGGCCGCCTTCTCGCAGCGCGGTTACGAGATGACCCGCATCAGCGATATCGCCGAAGCCGCAGGCGTATCCCTTGGCAATGTCTACCGGCATTTTTCGGATAAGGACGACATCTTGCTCGCCGTCTTGCGGCCGCTCTACTCCGAGCTTCGCGAAGCGACCGGGCGAGGCGCCGGTCGCAAACCGGTGACCGATGTGGATGTGCTGACAGAGCGGAACCGCCTCTACCTCGACTTCTACGCCGCACACCGGGACCTTTTCCGCGTATCCCGCGAGGCTGCTGCATCGAGCTCTTCGGAGACCTTCGTGTCCATGTGGCTCGATATGCGGAACGCCTTCCTGGCCCGAAACCAGGGTTGGCTGGAGTCGCTGATCCGGTCCGGCCAGGCGGCGAGGGAAACCGATGCCCCAATGCTGGCCGCCGCACGCGGGATGAAGAACCACGCTTTTGCCTATACTCACATCGCCCTCGCGGACACCACGCCCGACTCAGGGGACATCGCCCGGATGGCCCGGACCTGTGCGGTCATCTGGTGGCGCGCCATTTTCTGCCAGGACATTCCCTAAGGTGGGCGTGCTGTCCGACATCCGCCCGACCGCGCTGACGGAGATCGAACTCTTCACCAGGCGGCGTGAGCACGCGCTCTTCAAGCAGCTGCGCGACCATGACCCGGTCCACGCATCTGTCACGCCGGACGGCGACCGCTTCTATGCGCTCACCCGGTATGACCATGTCTGCGCGGCGGCACTGGATGCGAAGACTTTTATCTCCGGCCAAGGCACGCAGATAAAGGACAAGCGCGCGGAAGGTCACGGCGCGCCGAGCGTTCACAATGCAGATGGCCGCATTCACCAGGAACTCCGCCGGGCTGGCCAGGGCAGCCTCCGCCGCGACATGATCCGGGCGCGGACACCCCGCATCAAGGCCATTGTCGAGGCGCTGATCGATCAAGCTCCCAAAGGGCGTCCCTTCGACTTCGTGGAAGAAGTAGCCGTGAAAATTCCGATGGTTGTCATTTCGGAAGTCCTCGGCGTGCCGGAAGAGATGCAGATGCAGCTTGTCCACTGGGCCAACACGATGAGCGACGTGCGCGCCTCCGATGCTGAACAGGCCGAGAACCGCAGCAAACTCTTCGAGTACTTCCGGACCCTAGCCGAACTGAAACGCCGCGACCCCTCGGACGATGTCGCATCCACCCTTGTGCGCGCTAACGTTGACGGGCGCATCATGGAGCAGGACTATCTGGATGCCTTCTTCATGTTGCTGACCGTTGCGGGCAACGAGACCACACGCTTCCTGCTGGCAGGCGGACTGGAACAGCTTCTGCAGTCGCCCGCACAGCTGAGCTGGATGCGGAACAATCCCGCGGCCCGTAAAGGTGCGATCGAGGAGATGCTCCGCTGGGTGACCCCTGTGATCCATATGCGCCGCACGACGAGCTGCGAAACCGACCTATTCGGGACGACCGTTCCGGAAAGCACAAAGGTCGTTCTCTACTTTGCCTCCGCCAACCGGGATGAGCGCAAGTTCGGCGAGACGGCCCCTCTTTTCGATGTGGCGCGCCAGACCAACCCGCATGTCGCCTTCGGCTATGGGGCGCATTTCTGCCTCGGGGCTCAGTTGGCGCGCGTGGAAACGCAACTGTTTTGGGACGCCTTCTTTGAACGGATTTCGGACGTCCGGCTGGCTGACGGGTTGGGCGAACGTCTCCCCTCGCACTGGTTTGCAGGGCTGACCCGGCTGATGGTGGAATGGTCGTGAACATGGCTGGCCGGAACATCGTCGTGACAGGCGCAGCCAGCGGAATTGGCGCGGCGCTTTGCGAACAGCTGAAGCAAACGGGCGCAAGCGTCACCGGTCTGGATAGGCAGGCAGGCGAGCTTGTCACCCATTCCGTCGATCTGACCGACTGGGACGACATTCGCACCGTGGCGGAGCAGATTGAAGGTCCCGTGGACGGCCTGGCTCACGTCGCCGGTCTTCCTGGGACACGACCCATCGAGGATATCTTCGCCGTCAACAGCCTAGCGCCAAAACGATTGACGGATGCGCTCACCCCGAAGCTCTCGAACAAGGCCTCGATAATCATCGTATCGAGCATAACGGCCGACCGGGCCAATCCCGATCAGGCCCGTGCGGTTCTGGAAGGCCAAGTTCCAGCCGTGGACGGCAAGGCAGCGTATGAGCTGTCCAAGCGGGCGGCCAATTTGCAGATGCTGCGCATTCTGGCTGAACATCAACCTTTGGGCCGCCGCGTCAACGTGGTCAGCCCGGGCACAGTGGACACACCCATCCTCGCAGATTTCAAAACGTCGATTGGCGAGGAGCACATGGCCCGCGCAGCCGCGGCAACGGGCGGGCACGGCGATCCGGCCGACATTGCATCCGTTATCGGCTTCTTGCTGTCGGATCAGGCCCGCTGGATTAACGGGCAGATCATAAAGGTCGATGGCGGTCTGCACGGATTGCGTGCGGCAAAAGCGGAAGGCTCCTGATGCAACTCCTGCTTCTCCGTCACGGTCAACCCGCCCGCCTTCCAGACGGCCACCAAGTCGACCCGCCTCTGACCGAACTGGGTCACGCGCAGGCGGAATGGCTGTCGCGGCGCATGGCTGAGGAAAAGCCCGACGTGTTAGTCAGCTCCCCCCTCACCCGTGCCCTGCAGACGGGTGCCCCAACGGCTCAAAAGCTCGGCCTGCCCCTGCACGAAGTGGCGGATATCGCTGAAGTTGACGGTGATGCGAACGAGGGCGGCTATATCCATATTGAGGATATCCGCGCCCAAGGCGGAGACGCATGGGCCGCTTTCCTGCGCGACCCAATCGGGACGATGGGTGGGAATGAAGCCCATTTCGTCGAACGCGTCATGCGTGGATTCTCATCCATCCTTTCGGATCATGCAGGCGCACAGAAGGTAGCCGTTTTCACACACGGCTTCCCGATCAATGTCTTGCTGAGCCAAGTGCTGGGCCTGTCTTCTATTTCGCGATTTATCCCCTCTCACGGCTCGATCACCCGGCTTGGAGGTCAGTCGACCGCGCGCATGGTCGTCATCAGTGTGAATGAAACCGGGCACTTCCCAGTTGGCGGACCTCCCACATCATGAGTCATCCCGGAACATGGGCGGAAGCCAAGCCGGACCATCCGGCAATCCGGCTCGACGGGGCCGAACGCAGCTATGCGGCGTTCGAGGCACGGTCACTTGCCCTCTCCAGGCGTCTAGTGGCGGACGGTGCGAAGACAGGGGACGTCGTTGCGCTCTGGGCCCGAAACCATCTTGATTACCTGACCGCCGCCTGGGGCATCCACCGGGCCGGTCTCTACGTCCTCCCTGTCGCTGCCAGCCTCACCGAGCGCGAAGCCGCCTATATTCTCAATGATAGCGGCGCGATCCGGCTGATTGCCGATGCGCCCCGAACAGCTCTCGCCCCGGACATGCGGGTCTGGACGCTGGACAACGATCTGTTTTGCGCTCCTGCCGATGCTCCTGCTTCGCCCGAAGTCGAAGGCGGAGATATGATGTACACCTCTGGCACGACCGGAAAGCCGAAAGGTGTTCGTCGGTCGCTGCCGGGTGGGCCCCTGGGCAGCGATACACGCCGGTCGGAACGTCTTTCCGGTCTCTTCGGTATGGACGAGACGACAGTCTTCCTGTCGCCTGCGCCGCTCTACCACGCAGCACCCTACCGGTTTGCGACAACGGTTCTGCGCTTGGGCGGCACGGTCGAGTTGATGAGCCGCTTCGACGCTGAAGGCGCACTGGACCGGCTAGAACACGCAACCCACAGCCAGTGGGTCCCGACCATGTTCTCCCGCCTGCTTGATCTGCCGGATCGCGTCAGGACTGCGCACCAAGCTCCGAAACATGTCCGAGCCATCCACGCCGGCGCACCCTGCCCGCCCCGCATCAAGCGCGCCATGATCGATTGGTGGGGGCCGATCCTTCACGAATACTACTCCGGGACGGAGTCGGTCGGCTTTACCCATATCGAGAGTTCCGACTGGCTCGACCGGCCGGGAAGCGTCGGACGTCCGTGGGGCTGCGAAGTCCACATATTGGACGCAGACGGCGCGGAAGTTCCCGTCGGACAGACCGGGTCCGTCTATTTCTCCGGCAAAAGCGGCCTGTCCTACCACAATGCGCCGGAGAAGACTGACGCGGCTCACAAAGGCGGGCTCGCGACCATGGGCGATATCGGCCACGTCGATAAGGACGGTTTTCTCTACCTTACGGACCGGCAGGCCTTCACGATCCTTTCAGGCGGTGTGAACGTTTATCCGCGCGAAGTGGAAGACGCCCTATCGGATCACCCCGACGTCGCACAGATTGCCGTCATCGGCGTACCAGATGCAGATTTTGGCCAGGCCGTCCAAGCGGTTGTCGAAACCCGTCCGGAAACGGACCAGCAGGCTCTTGCCGCTGCCCTTCATGAGCATGCCCGCGCAACCCTCGCCCCCTTCAAGCGGCCCAAGGCCATTGCCTTCGCGACACTGCCCCTCACCGACTCCGGCAAGATCCGGAAGCGTGACCTCATCGAGACCTACACCCCGGTCGCGGCCCGTGGGCATCAACCGATCAAGGAGACCGCCGCATGAGCGATCCGACCATCACAACAGCTCTGATGACAGCCCTCCGCATCAAAGGCTTTGCCAAAGCCGAGGCACTAGCCGGAGCGTTGGGATTGGACGAGCAGATCATCTCCTCCCACCTGACCAAACTGGCGGATGACGGGTTGGTTTCGGAAACCCGTATCGGAGCGAAGCTGACGTCCGAAGGCCAAACCCATGCGGATGAGCTCACGGCCGCGGAACGTGCATCCGTTTCCCCCTCTGACTGGGACGCGCTGTATGACGCCTTCCACCATCTGAACGGACCGTTCAAACAGACGATTGCCGACTGGCAGATCCGGGACGGCGCGCCCAACGATCATTCCGACACGGCATATGACGACACGGTTCGCAGCCGGATTTCCGAAACCCACGCGGGCATTGGCCCTGTCCTCGACCAATTAAGCAGCAAGCTGCCCAGGCTGGGCCGCTATGCAGACCGTTTCGAGAGGGCTGTGGCCGCGCTGATGGGTGGAGACAACCGGATGGTCGCCGCCCCCATTATCGACAGCTATCACACGGTCTGGTTCGAACTGCACGAAGACCTGATCCGCTTGTCTGGTCGGACCCGGGCCGAGGAAGCCCTCGCCGGGCGAGCGGTCTGAGCGGCCTGTGAGAG
>CAYULR010000084.1:0-9545 GCA_964445685.1 uncultured Algimonas sp. | reverse complement strand
CTATGACGACACGGAAGAATACGCCAACCGCGTCGCGGGCTGGTGCGAGGCGAACGGCGCGGAGAAGGGCGACACGGTCGCCATCTTCGTGCGCAACCGCTTGGAATATGTCGCCCTCTGGTTCGGCCTGACGAAGCGCGGAGTCATCCCGGCGCTGATCAACTTACAGCTCGCGGGCAATGCGCTCGCCCACTGCGTGAACATCAGCGAGGCGAGCCACGTCATCGTCGATGTCGATCTGATCGATGGCTGGAAGAGCGCGCGCGAGCATCTGAACGAGGGCCTGACCGAATGGGCCGCGTTCGGCGAAGTCCCCAAGGGCCACAAGCGCAAGATGAAGAGCCTCGACGAAGCCCTGTCCGGCATCGTCCCGAACCGTCCGGCCAAGAGCGTGCGCGAGGGCCTGACCGCCGGACAGCAGGGGATGAAGATGTTCACCTCCGGCACGACGGGCCTGCCCAAGGCGGCGAAAGTCACCCACGTCCGGGCGCAGAACTACATGCGCGGTCTCGGGGCGGGCGCGAAGGCGACCTCCAAGGACCGCATGATGATGGTCCTGCCCATGTACCACGCCACGGGCGGACTGGTCGGCATGGGCGCGGCCTTCACCCATGGCGGCGCGACCATTGTGCGCCCCAAGTTCAGCGCGTCCACCTTCTGGGACGATGCGGTGAAATACGGCGCGACCATGTTCACCTATGTGGGCGAGCTCTGCCGCTTCCTGCTCTCCACCCCGCCGCACCCGCTGGAGCGCGAGCACAATATCCAGTGGATCATGGGCAACGGCCTGCGCCCGGAAGTGTGGGAGAGCTTCGTCTCGCGCTTCAACATCCCGCACGTCATCGAATTCTACGGCGCGACCGAAGGCAATGTCTCGCTGATCAATGTGGACGGCCCCGTCGGCGCGGTGGGCCGCGTGCCGTCCTACCTGAAGTGGAAGTTCAACATCGAGGTGGTGCGCTACGACGTGGAGACGGGCGAGAACCCGCGCGGCTCCGACGGCTTCGCGCTGCGCGCCGACGACGGCGAAGTGGGCGAGGTGATCGGCGAGATCCGCGAGGACGATCCGCGCTTCCGCTTCGACGGCTACGAGACCAAGGAAGCCACGCAGAAGAAAATCCTGCGCGACGTGTTCAAGCCGGGCGATGCCTGGTTCCGCACGGGCGACCTGATGAAGCGCGACGCGCATGGCTACTACTACTTCATGGACCGGGTCGGCGACACGTTCCGCTGGAAGGCCGAGAACGTGGCCACCAACGAAGTCGCGGGCACGCTGAGCGGGTTCCAGGGCATCACCCAGGCCAATGTCTACGGCGTGGAGGTTCCGGGCTATGACGGGCGCGCCGGCATGGCCGCGCTGGTCAGCGAAACGCCGCCGGACCTGAAGGCGCTGAAAGCCTATTTGGACAAGGAACTGCCGCACTATGCGCGGCCGGTCTTCCTGCGCCTGTCCAACGAGTCCGAGACGACCTCGACGTTCAAGTTCAAGAAGACGAACCTGGTCAAGGCGGGGTTCGACCCGGAACGGATCAGCGAGCCCGTCTATTTCTGCAACCCGCAGACCAAGGCCTATGAGCGCGTCGACGCGGAGACCTTCGCCAAGATCAACGACGGGACGGTGCGCCTCTAGTAGGAGAGCGCATGAAAACGCCCGCCGACATTCTCGACTTCTGGTTCTCGGACCGCGCGAAAAAGCGTTGGTTCGGGAGCACGCCTGACTTCGACGCCGAAGTCTTGCAACATTTCGAGGACACGGCGGAAACGCTCGCAAAGGGGCCGTTTCCCTATCCCGGCTGGGAAGACACGGCGGACGGCGCGCTCGCGCTGATCATCGCGCTCGACCAGTTTCCGCGCAATATGTTCCGCGACACGCGCCGCGCCTTTGCCTGGGACGCCAAGGCCTTGGCGGCGGCGGAACGCATGGTCGATGCGAGCCATGACATGGACGTGCCGGTCGACCGCCGCGCCTTCGTCTACATGCCTTTCATGCATGCCGAAGACCTGGCCGCGCAGAACCGCTGCGTGGAACTGGCCGGGTCGCGCCTGGACGATGGCGGCAGCACGCTGAAGCATGCCAAGTCGCACCGTGACGTGATCGAACGGTTCGGAAGGTTCCCGCACAGGAACGAGGTGCTGGGCCGGGAAAGCACGGCGGAAGAGCGGGCGTTCCTGGAGGGCGGGGGATACGACCCGTCGTAGAGGCGCTGTCCCCGGCATTCATTGCCGGGGCCTCCATCGGAGTCGGCCCCATGGCTGACAGGCCCAACCGTTCGCAAGCCAAGCCAGTGGCCCCGGCAACGCGTGCCGGGGACGAGAAGCTTGTGGCGAAGTAGAGTGCTCTTCGTCTCCCAGAAGGGGCCTTACAGCCTATCTCACCAGCTTCCGTCATGGCACAACTTGATTGTGCCATCCACGAGGTGGAGCCCATCGCCACCGGCATGGATCGCACAGTCGCGCTGTGCGATGATGAGAGAGTAGGGGAATCATATGCAAAACATCGGCATCCTCATTTTCGACGACGTCGAAGAACTCGACTTCGTTGGCCCGTGGGAAGTGTTCCAGATGGTCAACGAGGTGGCGAGTTTGCGCGGGCAGGCGGAGCCGTTGAACAACCGGCTGATCACGCGCGACGGCGGCGATATCACGGCGGTGAAGAAGATGCGCGTCGGCGCCCATGCGTCCATCGAAGAAGTGGACGATCTCGACGTGCTGCTGGTTCCCGGGGGCTACGGCACGCGCGCGCTGATGGACGATCCCGGTGTCATGGGCTGGATCGCGCGCACGGCGTCGGGTTGCGAGTGGGTGACCTCCGTCTGCACCGGGTCGTTCCTGCTGTCCAAGGCGGGGCTGCTGGACGGCAAGCGGGCGACGACCCACTGGTCGGCCTTCGACGAGTTCGCTGAAAAGCAGCTGTCCGGAGAGTTGGTCCCGCATGTGCGCTATGTGCGCGACGGCAATGTCGTGACGTCCGCCGGCGTGTCGGCCGGGATCGACATGTCGCTCTGGCTGGTCGGGCAATGGTTCGATCCGCAAACCGCCCGGGACGTTGCCCGCGCCATGCAATATGATCCCGTCCCGCCTTACGCAGCGGAGGTCTAGGCGCTAGGCTGGGTCCATGACGCCGAAAAGCCTATTCGAGTCGCTGTCCGATGCCGTGACGGAACAGATGTCGAAGCTGACGCCCGACGATCAGTTCCTCGACCGCTTCCAGGACAATTTCCGCCGCATGACCCGGCGTTTCGACACGCCGGGCCCGGAAGTGCGCCTGCGCGAAGAATTCCTGATCAATGGCGTGAAGGTTCAGTATTTCGTGCCGTTCGGACCGCTGCCCAATCCGGGGCCCGTCATCCTCTACGCCCATGGCGGGGGCTTCGTGACGTGCGATACGGAAACCCATGAAGGCATCATCCGGCGTCTGGCCAACGCCTCGCTCTGCCGGGTTGTGTCGGTCGAATACCGCCTTGCGCCGCAGCACCCGTTTCCAGCTGCACCCGATGATCTCCAGACCGTGCTGGACTGGATCCTGGAAGGTTGCGGACGGTCGCGCGGGATGGACCCGGACCAGGTTTCCGTCGCCGGGGACAGCGCCGGGGCCAACATGGTCGCGCGGCTGGCGCAGACGCACCGCGACCGGATCGCCTCGCAGGTTCTCTTCTATCCGCTGATGCAGCTGCGCGACATCAAGCCCGCTAATCCGGGGCCGCAGGACTGGCTGAACATTGGCACGGTCGCGCTGAAATACATCCAAGAACACTATGTTGCCGGGGCGGACTTCGAAGATCCGCGCGTCTCCCCGCTCTACGAACCGGACCTGAGCGGCATGCCGCCCGCCTACGTGCTGACCTGCGGGCTCGACCCGCTGCGCGAAGAGGGGTGGGACTATGCGCAGAAGCTGAAGGTGGCAGGCAACGAGGTGGTGACCCTGTTCGAGAAGACCATGCCGCACGGCTTCCTGAATTTCGCCAAGGCCTTCCCGCGCGCCAACACCGTGCCCATCGAAGCAGCCGAGTTCGTGCGCGCGCGCTTTCCGTCCCTGCCACCGCCCAAAAAGGCCCGACCATGACGACTCCCACGCTCTACTTCCATCCGCTGTCCAACCCGTCGCTTTTCCCGCTCTTCGTCGCGGAAGCGGCTGGCGTGGCGCACGAGCGCAAGATGGTCGATTTGCAGGCGCAGGAACAGAAGGGCGAAGACTATCTGAAGATCAACCCGTTCGGCCGCGTGCCCGCGATGGTCGACGGCGATCTCGCCATCGGGGAAAGCGGCGCCATCGGTCGTTATCTGGCGCGAAAGGGCGGCTCCGGTGTCTATAGCGAGGACATGCGCGAAGCGGCGCTGATCGACCAATGGACGGAATTCGTCGTCCACCACGTCCGCATCAATGTGGCGCGCATCTTCTTCAACCGCTTCGTCGCGCCGATGACGGGCCAGGAGCCCGACCAAGCCTCCGTGGACCTGGGGGTCCGCCTGCTGAACGACAGCCTCGTCCACCTCGAAGTCGCGCTGGACGGCGACGGACACCTGCACGGAGACCGCCTGACCCTCGCGGACATTGCGCTGGTCAGCGCGATGGAACCCGTCGGCATGGCGAAGATCGACCTGTCCGCAGCACCCGTGACGGCAGCGTGGCTGGAACGGATGCACGGCGAGGCGTGGTACAAGGGCGTGCACAGCCACTTCGGGGCCGAGTTGGGGATGTGAGGGAAGGGCCGCGCTTTGCGCGGTTTGACCATGGTGTCGTGTCATAGAAAGCCGTGACGGAAATCCCTCTCCCGAGCTGGGGGGAGGGATTTAGGCGTCGTCCCTATTGTTCGGGCGTAACTAGCTCATGACTTCCTTCCGCCCTTCCGCCGCCATCCACGCCCTTGGCGGAGACTTCTTCGACCCTGTCGCCCCGGCCGACTTTCCCGAAACCACGCTGCGCTACGCCGACACCCACAGCGCGGCTTCCATCGGTCTCGATGATCCCGACTGGACGGCCCGTTTCGGACGGTTCGCGCCGTTCGAGGGCTCGCTCCCCGAGCCGCTGGCCCTGCGCTATCACGGCCATCAGTTCCGCACCTACAATCCCGAACTGGGCGACGGACGCGGCTTTCTCTTCGCCCAGTGCCTGGACGCGAATGGGCGGCTGCTCGACTTTGGCACGAAAGGGTCCGGCCAGACGCCTTGGTCGCGGCGCGGGGATGGGCGGCTGACGCTGCTGGGCGGGGTGAGGGAAGTGCTCGCCACGCGCTATCTGGAGCATCTGGGCGTGAACACGTCGCGTTCCTTCTGCCTGATCGAGACGGGCGAGGAACTGCAGCGCCACGACGAGCCGTCGCCGACGCGCTCCGCCGTGCTGACCCGTCTGCAGCACAGCCACATCCGCTTCGGCACCTTCCAGCGCCAAGCGTTCTTCGCCCGCACGGACAATCTGGAAGCGCTGGTCGATTACTGCCGCCAGCACTTCTATCCTGGCGTCGGCCGTCCGGCCGACCTGCTCCGCCACGTGGCCGAACGCAGCGCCGACGCGGTGGCCAGCTGGATGGCGGCGGGCTTCGTCCACGGCGTCATGAACACGGACAATATGAACGTGACGGGGGAGGTGTTCGACTTCGGCCCCTACCGCTTCCTTCCGCATTACGACCCGGCCTTCACGGCGGCCTATTTCGATCATGGCGGGCTGTATGCGTTCGCGCGCCAGCCCGAGGCGATGGGCTGGAACCTCGGCCAACTCGCGCAGAGCCTGTCGCTGATCGAAGAGGACGCGCCGCTGATCGATGCGCTGTCCGCCTATGCCGACCACTATGAAGCGGCGCTGACGCAGCATGTCTTCCGGCGTCTGCGTCTCCAGGTCCCGAAGGAGGGTGGCTCCGAAGTCGTGAAGGCGATGTTCGAGGCGTTGAAGCAGAGCCAGGCCTCCTGGCCGGCCTTCTTCCACGACTGGGCGGGCGGTGCGCCGACCGAGCCGCTGCAAGACTATCCCGACGCGGTCTGGGGCGACTGGAAAGCGGCCTATGCGGCGCTGGAGCCGTCAGGACCCAAGCCGCAGCAGGCGCATCCCGCGACTTTGCTCTATGACGAAATCGGTGCGCTCTGGCAGCCCATTGCGGAGCAGGACGACTGGTCCGCCTTCGAAGCCAAGCTGGCCACGTTCGAGCGCCGCGACTATTCCTGAATGTCGGCGGGGCGGCGGCTTTCGGCCAGACGCGCGCTGCGGGCTTTCAGGATATCGCCGATCTGCTCCACGGGGAAATCGTCATTACAGGCCTTCAGCTGCATGACGACGCTCTCGCCCAGAATGCGAAGCTGACGGCGCGTAAAGGGCAGGTCGAGGCTCAGCAGGTGCGTGCCCAGCGACATGCGGAAATTGGCGAAGGTCCGGCGGTCGGGCCGGATGGACGGCTCGCGGAAATCCAGCGCATTGGTGCAGACCTCCGCCAAGTCCGCCTTGCTGGCCGTGATGTTGAACCCGCGCCAGGACAGCGACTTGCCGATCGGGAACTTGCCGTCCGGCAGGCCGTCCTTCGCGGGACTGGCCGCGCACATTTCCGAAAAGACCCGGGACAGGAAGTCCTCGCGGTGAAACGGATTGATCGATCTGACGCGAATGGTTGCCATCGCCCGGCCCTCCCCTGCCTTGCTATGCTTCTAGCGGTAGAGGGTGGAGCGCGATGGTTAAGCAATTCTTGCAGTTGCTGCGCAGCGCATCGGGTGGGTGATGCAAAAAGTGGCGATCCCGGCGCGATTCGAACGCGCGACCTACAGATTAGGAATCTGTTGCTCTATCCTACTGAGCTACGGGACCGTGAGAGACAGAGTAGCGAAGGCGGGCGCATGCGCCAAGGCGTCGGCGTGATTCGACTCACCTGCATGCACCGCGTAACGCGGAGCCTTCATGAACGCGCCTGCGCATATCAGCCGAAGAACCAGCCTCGCTGGGCTGGCCGCGTTCGCCGCGATGCCGTCCCTGGCGGCGAAGCGTGCCAAGGACGAGGCGGGCGCCGTCTCGGCCGTGACGAGCGGGCATGTCTTCACGCTGGAAGACGGGCTGAATGTGCGGCTTGCCGGTATCGTCGCGCCGGGGCGCGACGACGCGTTCGGGGCGGAGGCACGCGGCGCGCTATGGGAATTGCTGAACGGGCAGAGCGTGCGCCTGTCCTATGGCGGTGATCCCCGGGACCGTTATGGCCGCGCGCTGGCGCAGGTGCACCTGCAGGGCGAGACGCCCCTTTGGGTCCAGGCAGAGATGGTGCGGCAGGGGCTCGCGCGGGTCTACACCTGGCCAGACGAGGAAATCGACCACCGTGCGCTCTACGCGCTGGAGGCCGAAGCCCGGGCGCGCGGACGCGGCCTCTGGGCGGATGAGCGCTACGCCGTGCGCGGGCCGGAGCCGAACGCGCTGGCACAGCATGTCGACAGCCTGCAAATCGTGGAAGGCATCGTGACCAGCACGGCGGATATTCGCGGGCGGGCCTATCTGAACTTCGGGGCAGACTACCGCACGGACTTCACGGTCGCGGTGGCGAAGAAGCACCGCAAGCGCTTCGGCGAGGCCGATCCGGTGGACCTGCGCGGCGCGCGCATCCGGGTGAGGGGATGGGTGGAACTGACCAACGGTCCCATGATCTGGGCAAGCCATCCCGCCCGGATCGAGGTGTTGAGCTAGGCGGCCTTGCAGTCCGCGTCCTGCACCCAAAGCCGCTGGTCGGGAGAGCCTTCGGCCGTTCTCAGCAGCCAGCAGCGGCCCTCTTCGTCCATGGCCAGGCGGTAGTCGGGCCTTGGCGAGAAACCCACCCGCGCGTCCGTGTCGTCGCGGCGTTCGCGCACGACCAGTTCCAGGACGGACGAGGCCGACAGGCTGTCCGGCTCCACGATATAGTCGCCGCCATCATGCTCCCGCACGAAGGACCGCACCGCATTGCGCACGCTGTTGGCCTCCGGGTTCAGCAGCAGCGCATCCGTCATGGGCGCAGAGGCGTCCGCCGCGCTGACGCAGCCAGACAGAAGAACAGCGGACACGAGGCCCGCTGCGCTGGAGGAGGTCAGGGGGCGGCGTGTCATTCGCTGCCGGGGCGTTCCAGGTCGATCTCGCCGAACGCCCGGTCCATGGCGAGGACGCCGGGCAGGTCTTCGAGAGGATCGTCATAGGGCACGCCGAGCTTCTCGGTCTTGTTGGATGAGACCTTGGTCACGGCGGCTGCGGGACAGCTTCCGGTTTCCGCATAGGTCAGCGCCGCCGCGAGCAGGCCTTCGTTCGGATCGCCGAGCGCATTGGCGAAGTCGTCCTCGACCACGCAACCCGCAATGACCGGTCCGTTGTCGCCCGTCATTTGCGTCGGGGCGAAGCCGCCGTCGAAGTCACCGAACCCGGCCGCGTTCACGCCGCGGAAGTGCAGCGGGGCGAAGGTCACGCCGCAATTCTCAACCGGGATCTGGCCCGTGGACTTGCCGCAGGTGCGCGTGCCAATCTGGATGGCCTCGACCCCGATGCCGTTCAGCCCGTTCAGCACCGCCTCGGAGGCGGAGCAGGAGCGCGCCGTCGTCAGGATGAAGACGCGCGGCAGGTCGAGGCTCGGCAGCGACTGGCCTGCATCGACGGAAAAACCGACCGTTTCGTCCACGAAGGGAATGGGCTGCACGGCACGTTCGTTGACGGGGTCGAAGTCGGGGTTCCGGTTGTTGAACTCCTGCGAATAGAACACACGGTTCCGGCTTGTCGGGCCCGCCGTCATGTAGCCGATCTGTGCGGCCAGGAAGAGCAGGCCGCCGCCATTGTAGCGGAAGTCGAGGACCAGATCGTCCACGCCTGCGGCGGAAAGCTGTGTGAAGGCGTCGAGCAGTTGCTCCTCACCCGTGCGGGGCGAGAAGGTGTGGTAGTGGATGTAGCCGACCTGGCGCGTTCCGGCGTTCAGAATTTCAACCTTGTTGACGGGTTCGATGGCGATCGAGGTGGATTCGATCGTGATCTCTTCTTCCGTACCGTCGGGGCGGCGGATGCCGAATGTGTGGCTCTCGCCGACGGCTGTCGGGAACAGTCCGCCATTGATGGCATCGATCTCGGACTGGCTTGTTCCGTTCAGGAAGTCCGCCCCGTCCACGGTCAGGATCTGCGCGCCGCGCGTCAGGCCGCCGACCTCGGCCGGGCTGCCGTCCTGCGTGAACGAGATACGCCAGTCGCGGGGCAGCTGGTTCGTGCGGATGCGGGCGAAGGACGCGCCGTAGCCGAAGGTCGGCGCACCGCTGGAGCGGGCCTCGAACACCTCGGTCGGCTGCGTGAAGGAGAAGCGGTCGACGCGGCTGCCATCGGTGTTGGTCTGCGTCGTCAGAAGCTCGTCGAAATAGACTTCCGGGTCGGTGAAGCCGTTCGGGTTCACATCCGTCACCTGGTCGAAATACAGGTAGGTCTCGTTCATCCAGGAGCGCAGCCAGAACAGCTCGTGCAGCAGCTCGCCCTGCTCGTCCGGGCGGGCATTGCCGTTCGGGTCGCGGTCTGTGCGGACCGTCTCGCAGATGTTTTTCAGGCTGTCGGAGGCCGGGAACTGATTGCTCACGAAGTCAGGAAT
>CAYULR010000083.1:0-9559 GCA_964445685.1 uncultured Algimonas sp. | reverse complement strand
TGGAAACGATGACGAGCAGTGCGGCGAAGATACCGAGGCCGACAACGGCCAGACGGGAGCGACGCCATTGACGCCATTCATCCTTGGCGATGGTGAGGACAGCACTCACGTCGCCGTCCTCCCAGCGAAGGCATCGTGTACGGCTTGAGTGTCGATCCGCTCTGTGCCGTTGGCTTCGAAGGCGCCGACAAGTTGTCCTTGTCTCAGCAGACCGATGCGGTCGGCGACCTGGCAGGCTCCGTACACGTCGTGCGTGACCATAAGAACGGTACGGCCTTCGCTCGCGAGGCGGCGGACGAGGGCGTTGAATTCATCAATGGCGACAGGGTCTAGACCGGATGTCGGCTCATCCAGAAGCAGGACCGGCGCTTCGCGCAAAAGCGCCAGGGCGATCGCTACTTTCTGGCGCATCCCTTTCGAATAGCCGGACATGGGTTTGGTCCGCGCATCGTTCTGCAAGGCGACGGCATCCAGGGCTTCGTCCAAGGCTGCACGGTCATGCTGACGGCCTGCAAGATCGAGGAAGTAGCCAAGGTTCTCATACGCATCCAGGTGCGGGTAAAGCGTGGCGGCTTCCGGAAGGTAGGCAATGGACTCGCGGACCGCTTTGGTCTCACGCGTCGCGTCGCGACCCAGAACGGTCGCGGAGCCGCTGCCCGGCTCAAGGAAGCCGAGCAGCGTAAGCAGTGTGGTGGATTTGCCCGCCCCGTTCCCACCCAGCAGCGCGTAGACGCTGCCTTCGGGGACGTCGAAGCCGATACCATGCAGCACGGGGGATCCGTCCCGTGCAACAGTCAGGTCTTGGATCGAGATGGCGGACATGTCGTCTCTCCTAGAATTCGTAGCGTGCGGTGAAGCGGAAGCGGCGTGGCGCTCCAGGCTGCACCCAAACGTCTGCAAACGAGTTGGTGTAGAACGTCTCGTTGAAGATGTTGTCTACGTCCAGACGAAGCTCGATCCCTTCGATAGGCTCGATTTCGGCAAAGGCGCGAACCGTCGTGTAGTCCGGCAGAGTGAAGTCGGAGCCGACAAAGCCGTTCTGGTCGTCGACGTAGAGAACGCCCCCGCCCAGTTCGAACTCCATCTCGCCCAAGTCCCACTCCTTGATCAGCTGGACACTCAGCTGGTTCTGGGGTGCGTTGATCAGCGGATCGCCCGGATTGATGGTGAAGCCAAAGCCGTCGACATCCGCAAACGTGTTGCGGAATTCCGCGTCCGTATAGGCGTATGAGAACCAGAGGCTGACGTCGTTCGCGAACTCCGCATTGGCGTCGAACTCGATACCCCGGCTGCGCGCTTCGCCCGCCGGAACGGACGAGAAGCCCGTGTTGGCAGGACGTGTGTCGTTCACCAGGATGTTGCTCTGCTCGATCTCGAACACGGACAGTGTTGCCGTGCCTTCGATGCCACTGAAGACCTGGCCGAGATCGGCCTTGAAGCCGGCTTCGATGGACTCGGTGACGTTCGGGTCGAACTGGTTTCCAAGGAAATCGACGCCGCCCTGCTGGCGAAAGCCTTCGCCGTAGCTGGCATAGAGGCTGAAGCCGTCATTAACGAGGTAGACCGCGCCGACCTGCGGGGAGAAGCGCGTATCGGTTTGCGTGCGGGTCGTGACCGGGAAGGCGCCGAGCTGTGTCAGGTCCTGCTGGAAGTCGTCGAAACGGCCGCCCAGACGGATCTGCAGCTGATCGGTGATGTCGATCTGGTCCTGAACGTAGAAGCCGAAGCCCGACAGGACTTCGTTACGGTTCGTGTTGGGACCGATGCCGTTCGTCAGCACGTTGCCGTAGACCGGGTTCAGGATATCCAGCAGCAGGAAATCTGCCTGCTCAGCGGGCGTGGCCTGGGACGGCGTGCGGCCGCCCAGGAAGTTGCCGCGCGGGCTTGGGCGGTCGCGTGTGATGAAGAGCGTATTGTCGAACTCGTCATAGTCTGCACCGACAATCAGACGGTGGCGCAATCCGCCCGTGTCGAACTCACCGGCCAGCTCCGCGCGAAGCGTCAGGTAGTCGGATTCGAAATCACGAAAGCGGAAGAAACGCGAGACGGTGCGGCCGTCCTGGCGGAAGGTCTGACGTGAGCCGAACTGCGGTTCGAAGGAGCCGCCCTCCAGGCTGGTCGTGCGGAAGCCTGCACCGGTCAGGAGGCTCCAATTGTCGCTCAGATCGACCTGGGCCTCTAGCTGATGGCCGAGAACCTGCGTGTCGATCAGCGCATCAGGCTCGCCGACGAAGGCGCGGCGAGGCGAGAAGCCGAAGTTCTGCGCGAAGACCACACCGCGGTCCTGCGGCAGTTCCTGCTCCGTGAATTCCAGCTCATAGGTGACCGTGATGTCGTCCGAAGGGGCAAGCGTGACAGACGGGTAGAAGCCGTAGCGTTCCGTCTCGACGCCTTCGCGGAAGCTGTCCGCATCTTCGTAAAAACCGACCAGGCGGATGCCGAGCGTTTCGTTCTCGCCGAACACTCCCTGGACATCGGCTTCGGCACGGTACTGGTCCCAGCTGCCGACCGTGCCCTGCACAAAGCCGCCCGTCTCGAAGGTGGGACGCTTAGTGATCAGGTTGACCGTACCACCGGGTTCGCCGCGACCGAACAGAGCGCCGCGCGGACCTTTAAGGATTTCGACGGCTTCGATGCCGACGAGATCGCGAGGACCGCCAAAGCCGCGTCCGGCGTTGAAGCCATTGACGAGGAAGCCGCTGGGCAGATTGATGTCCCCCGAGAAGCCGCGGATGGCGAAGCTGTTCCACAGGCCGCCGAAGTTGTTCTGGCGGGATACCGATGCGGACAGGTCCAGCGCGTCGTTCAGATCGACGGCACCGACATTCTCCAGCAGGCTGAGGTCGATACGTTGATTGGCCTGCGGCACTTCGAGCGTGTCGAAGTTGCCGAGATAGGCCTGACGAAGTCCCGTGACGACGATTTCGTCATTGTCATCGGCGACTTGGGCCAACGCGGGTTGCGAGAGTGCCGCGAGGCAGAGGCCCGCAGACAGCAGGCAGGATTGTTTAATTGGACGCATGAGGTCCCCTTCATGGTTGGTATGCATATGATGCGTGCAGGCCGCACCGGAAGCAGTGCGGCATGTTCTGGAAAATCAGAGGGCCAGTGCGCCTGGCCGGGCGAATAAAACGCCTAGAGTGCCGGCGGTGCCCGAGGGGCCTGGCATCCGTCAGGCCGAAGCCGCTTTACGCAGCCAGATCCTTCAGGAACGAAATCGAGCGTAGCCGGAGCGTCTTCGAGCAACAGAGAGGCGGGAATGAACTCCAGATCAACCCCGCAACCATCGCCGGTAGGCTCGTCCAGGCCCGTATCGGAGACCAGATCGTCTTCGGCCGTTGCGGCAAGGCAGACGACACAGCTGGCTTGTTGTTCGTCGTCATGGCCGTGATCGTCATGCGCGTGCGCAGCCGTCATCATCTGTCCGAAGAACAGGGCGACCATAGCGATTATCACGATCCCACGACGGAGCATGCTGTGACCTTAGAGGGCGACTTTCCCACAAACGACGGTCGCGCCCATAGCGTGACAGAATAACACGAGCAACACCAAGCAACACCAAATAGGCCTTGATTGAGGATAAGTCTCACTTCGGCGCGATCCGGCGCCGCCCCGCTTGACCGCTGTGCGGGGTCTCCATAGGGAATTGTTAACCAAGGGGAAAAGGACATCTCATGACATCCAATCATTATACAGCCCGCCTCCGGGCGCGGCTCGCTTCTTCCGCTGGTGCCGGGATGCTAGGTCTCGCCCTGCTCGCCGCGCCTGCGCTCGCTCAGGACGTCACCATCGTTCAGCCGGGTGCGCCAGGTCAGCCCACACGTATCCTGAATGCGACGGAAGCCGCCGAGATCGCATCCAACAGCTATTCGCAAGACGACGTGAAATTCATGCAGGACATGATCCCGCACCACAGCCAGGCCGTCGAGATGGTCGCCCTAATCGCGTCGCGCACGAACGACGCGGACGTGGTCTCGATCGGCGAACGGATCGATGCGTCCCAGGCTGATGAAATCAGCTTCATGAGGGACTGGCTGACGGAGCGCGGTGAGGCTCTACCTTCCGCGCATGCCCATCACAGCACGCACATGTCCCATGAGGAAATGGGCATGGCGACACCCGCGCAGATGGCGCAGCTCGCCACGCTGGAAGGCGCCGCCTTCGATGAAATGTTCCTGACGCTGATGATCCGCCACCATGAAGGCGCCGTGGACATGGTCGACGACCTGCTGGACCAGCCAGGGTCCGCATATGACCCTGTTCTTTATGAGTTCGTCAACGACATCACTAACGACCAGACTGCTGAGATCAAACGCATGAACGCGTTGTTGGAAGGGCTGTCTCCCGATCCGCGTGCTGCTTTGACCGCAGGTTTCGACAATGCTGGCGAAGCGATCTCCAATTTGGTGAAGGTGGCCAGCCTCCCCAAACCTCCGGGTTTCTTCGACCCCGCCAACCCCTCCGGTCTCCCTCCCATCGTCGAACCCGACGAGAAAAAGGAAGCCATGGCTTCCGACAGTATGGAGATGGATCACGCTGGAATGGATCACTCCACAATGGACCATTCCAATATGGACCACTCCAATATGGACCACTCTGGGATGAAAAAAGACGCCATGGAGGCCTCTGCAGATCCAGAGCGTGAGGACAGTGACGAACATTCCAACGACGATACGGAATGGGGCGAGCGTTCACCGCAGCTCTCCTTCTCCAATACGGACATGGCGTTTTCCGGCGATACGCTGGTGGCAGGCAACTATCACGGCTTCAACATTTACGACCTGTCCGCAGGCGTGGAGCCCAAGCTTGTCGGGTCGGTTGTCTGTCCCGGAGGACAGGGTGATGTGTCGATTGTCGGCGACCTGCTGATCATGTCCGTCGAGCAGACGCGCGGCCGGACCGATTGTGGTCGTCAAGGCGTGTCTGAAGATGTCAGCGCGGATCGTTTCCGCGGCCTGCGTATCTTCGATATCTCTGATCCCAAAGCCGTCCGTCAGGTCGGCCAAGTCCAAACGTGCCGGGGATCGCATACGCACTCCATCGTTTCCGGGCCGGATGCGAACGGTAAGATCGTGGTTTACAATAGTGGCACGGCCGGAATCCGCGATGGTGACGAGCTGGACGGGTGCGTCGGTGCGATCCCAGGGGACAACCGCACAGCGCTCTTCCGCATCGACGTGATCGAGATCGACTATAACAACCCGTCGACGGCCCGCATCACGAGCAGTCCGACTGTCTTCGCCGATGATGAGACGGGCAATATTGCCGGTCTGTGGCAGGGCGGTGATCATGGTGACGACACGCAGAGCAGCCGCCAGACGGACCACTGTCACGACATCACGGTTTTCCCTGCCAAGAACCTCGCCGCAGGCGCGTGTTCGGGCAATGGTGTGATCTTCGACATTTCGGACCCGTACAATCCGAAACGGATCGATGCCGTCACGGACAGCAAGTTCGCCTATTGGCACTCCGCGACGTTTAACAATGACGGGACCAAGGTCGTGTTTACGGATGAATGGGGCGGAGGCTCGCGCCCGCGCTGCCGCCCATCCGACCCGCAAGACTGGGGCGCGAACGCCATCTTCGACATCAAGGACGGCAAGCTCGAGTTCCAAAGCTACTACAAAGTCCCCGCCCCACAGAGCGAGAGCGAGAACTGCGTCGCCCACAACGGCTCGATCGTCCCCGTTCCCGGTCGCGATATCTTCACCCAGGCTTGGTATCAGGGCGGGCTGTCGCTGATGGACTTCACGGATAGCTCCAACCCAGTCGAGATTGCTTATTTCGACCGTGGCCCTCTCCACGAAGACAAGCTGGCCCTAGCCGGATACTGGTCGACCTATTGGTATGACGGGAAAATCTACGGCACAGAGATCGCTCGCGGTCTGGACGTGTTCGAGTTGGCTCCGAGCGAGCATATCACGGAAGCCGAAATCGCAGCTGCCAAGGCGGCGGACCAAGGCGAACTCTTCAATCCCCAACAGCAATTCGAAGTGACCTGGACGGCTGGTGCCCCGGCCGTCGCCCGCGCCTATCTGGATCAGATGGAACGCGCTGGCACGGTTTCGAGCTCAAAGCTCCGCTCTGCGCGCCGACTGCTCGACCGGGCTGACACAGCCGTAACACGTGGTGACAGCAATGCCCGCCTTGCGGGACAGCTGCGCAGCATGGCCGGCGATCTCGGTGCCGATGCAACGTCTGTCGCTCTGCGCGATACGATGACGGCCCTGGCCGGACGCCTGGACGCCTAACCTCTTCGCCGCCGCAGACGCGTTCCGCGGCGGCGCAATCCAACAGGCCATTGTCAAACCGACGGGGCTTCTTAAGCGGGCCGTCATGACGACCTCTTTTGTGACTGACAATGCGATCCGCGCTGTCCTGGACGGCAAGACCAAACCTCTTGGCTCGCTTGGCCGTTTGGAAACGCTTGCGGCACAGGTCGCCCGCATACAGGGAACGCTTCAGCCACGTGCCGATAGCTGCCACCTGGTTATCTTCGCAGGTGACCATGGCATGGCCCGTTCTGGCGTCTCCGCCTACCCACAGGACGTCACGCGTCAGATGGTGCTGAACTTCCTTTCGGGGGGAGCTGCCTCCAACGTTTTTGCGGCCTCAGTCGGTGCGAGCCTGCAAGTCGTGGATGCGGGCGTCGTCGGCGAGGCTATCGACCATCCCAAACTCTTCAATCAGCGACAGGGCGAAGGCACGTCCAGCGCCATTGAAGCGCCTGCAATGAGCTCAACGCAGGTCGACGAGGCCGTTGAGAAAGGGCGCGAAATTGGTGCGGCTATCGAAGCCGATGTGGCGTGTTTCGGAGAGATGGGTATCGGCAATACCTCTTCTGCAAGTCTCGTCTGCGCCAAGACATTGGGCAAATCAGTCGTGGAATTGGTCGGTCGAGGAACAGGCCTCGACGATGCCGGATTGCACCACAAGCGATCCCTGTTGACTCAGGCTTCCGAGCGAATGCCGGACACGCTCGATGCGCGGTCAGCTCTGCGGGAATATGGAGGCTTCGAGATCGCCATGATGACGGGGGCGATGATAGGGGCAGCCAAAGCGGGCACGGTCGTGGTTATCGACGGGTTCATCGCCAGTGCGGCGGCCCTATGTGCCAGCCGGATATCCCCACGCGTCGAGGACAATTTCGTCTATGCTCACCGATCAGCAGAAGCAGGCCATGAACTTGTCTTGAAGGCGCTGAACGCCACGCCTCTTCTCGATCTGGGTCTCAGATTGGGGGAGGGAACGGGGTCCCTGCTGGCCTATCCCCTCATCCGTGCGGCGGCGGACATGATGCGGAACATGGCGAGTTTCGAAACTGCTGGCGTCAGTGGACCGGCGTGAAGAGCGAGATCGCCACTTTTCTCCTCGCGGTGCAATTCCTGACGCGAGTGCCGATTGACTCCACCCGTCTTTTCACACCCGAGCGCATGGCAGCGTCGGTTCGGTACTATCCGGCCATTGGGCTGCTGGTCGGGGCGGTTACGGCACTGGTTTTCGGGCTCGCTCAGATGGCCCTCCCAGACCTCATGGCCATTCTGTTTTCCGTGGTCGCCGGACTCCTGTTAACGGGTGCCTTTCACGAGGATGGTCTGGCCGACACGTTCGACGGCATAGGCGGCGGGCTGACACTTGAGAGAACGCTTGAGATCATGCGTGACTCCCGGCTAGGCACTTACGGGACGCTGGCGCTTGCCGCCGCCCTTGCTCTCAAGGTCGCGGCGCTATCGTTCCTTCCGCCCGCGCTCATCATGGCTGGCTTGGTGGCCGCACATGCTCTGTCACGCCTGTCGAGCCTCATCGCGATCGCAACCAGCCGATATGTGCGCGATGAAGGGACAGGGAAGCCTGTCGCGGGGGGCATTTCTATCGCGAGTCTTACGGTCGCCGTTGGTACAGGACTGATCGTGATGGTGGTCTGGCTGTTACTCTTTCCCGTCGGCTCGCTTTTCTGGGCAATGGCTGGTCTGCTAGTTGGGCATGCGCTGATGCGCCTCTTCTTCGAACGCAAACTTGGCGGCTACACAGGGGACACGCTCGGCGCAGTGCAGCAGGCGAGCGAAGTCGGCTTCTACATAGGATTGCTCGCATGGCTCTGACGCTTCTCCGTCACACGACTCCGGATGTCGTCCCGGGCACTTGCTATGGACGCACAGACCTGGATGTCGCCGATAGCTTCCCGGAAGAGGCAAAAGCCGTGCTCTCCAAATTGCCGAAGGTCGACCGGATCGTCTCCAGTCCGCTGCAGCGCTGCCGCCGTCTTGCGGACTATGTCGGGCAAAGCCTTGGCCTGTCGGTCGAAGTCGAGCCGCGGTTGACGGAAATGGACTTCGGATCTTGGGAAGGAACGCTCTGGTCGGACATACCGCGCGATGGTCTCGACGCTTGGGCCGCCGACTTCCTTCACGCCAAGCCTCATGGCGGCGAAAGCGTCGCGGAGTTAAGCGAGCGCGTGCGGGCGACTCTGAGCGACTGGTTCGACCCCAGTCAGCGGACTCTGCTTGTCGTCCACTCGGGCGTTGTCAAAGCAGCATTAGCAGAGGGCGGGACCTCGGAGGACTACAACACCACTATAGACTTCGGCAGGACAGTCGATCTGGATAGCTTGAAAGACCGTTGAGACCATGGACGACAAAACCCACAAGACCGAAATGCAGAAGCTGCAAGCCGAGCAGAAGCGCAAGACAGACGAGGCGGGCGACCCTGGGCGCGGCCTCGTCCTAGTCCACACGGGTGATGGAAAAGGCAAGTCCAGTTCGGCTTTCGGTGTGATCATCCGGGCCCTGGGCTGGGGGCACTCGGTCGGTGTGGTCCAATTCATCAAGGGCAACTGGGTTACTGGCGAGCGTCAGTTCTTCGACAAGCTTTCCGGGACCGATCTCGGCCGGGTCGACTGGCATACGATGGGCGAAGGCTTCACTTGGGACACGCAAGACCGGGCGCGCGACGTGGCCGCGGCCGAAGTGGCGTTCGCCAAGGCGGCCGCCATGATGGAAAGCGGTGAGTACGATCTTGTCGTTCTCGACGAGATTAACATCGCCCTGCGCTATGACTACCTCAAAGTGGACGTTGTCATTGAAGCCCTGAAGGCCCGCTCCAACCGCACAAGCGTCATCCTCACAGGCCGCGATGCCAAGGACGAGCTTTGCGACTATGCAGATCTTGTCAGCGAAATGCGCGAGGTGAAGCACCCTTTCCAAGCGGGCATCAAGGCCCAGCGCGGCGTGGACTTCTAGGCCTATGACGCATGTCTCGGACGCTGGCGACTACGATGCGTTGCATGACCTCATGGCACGCCGCCGCGATGTTCGCCGGTTCCGGACGGACCCGGTCAACGATGACCTGCTCGGCAAGCTGTTCGATATAGTCGCCCTGTCCCCTTCGGTTGGGAACAGCCAGCCTTGGCGATGGGTTTCCGTTGGGACGCGAGACGCGCGCGACGCTGTCCGAGCAAATTTTAGAGAGGCGAACGCGAAAGCCCGGGACGCGGTGCCAAATTCCCGCAAGGCTCTCTATGACAGCTTGAAGCTCGCAGGCCTGAAGGAGGCTCCCGTGC
>CAYULR010000082.1:0-9582 GCA_964445685.1 uncultured Algimonas sp. | reverse complement strand
TGGAGCGCGTGAAGGAACGCGATCCCAGCCAGTTCACCAAGTCCGGTCTGATGGTCGGCCTCGGCGAGACGAAGGAAGAGGTCATGCAGGTCATGGACGACATGCGTTCCGCCGGAATCGACTTCCTGACCATCGGCCAGTACCTCCAGCCCACGCGCCGCCATGCCAAGCTGGAACGGTTCGTCACGCCGGAAGAATTCAAAGCATATGAGACTATCGCCCGCGCCAAGGGGTTCCTGATGGTGTCGGCCAGCCCGCTGACGCGTTCCTCCTACCACGCCGACAGCGACTTCGCGCAGCTCCGCGCGGCGCGCGACGCGCTGCTGGGCAAAGCCTAGTGCCCGCCACGAGCTTCCTGCAGCATGTGCCCCACGCGCCGGACTGCGTCATGGCGCTGGTCACCGACGTGGAACGCTACCCCAGCTTCGTCCCGGCCATGAGCGCACTTCGCAAGACGCGCGACCTGCCGGATGGGTTCGAGGCGGAAGCGCTGATCAACTTCAAGGGCATTGCCGAGACGTTCGAATCGCGCGTCCAGATCGACCCGGAGGCGCGCACGGTCGTCGCGACCAAGACGAAACGCGGTGGACCGGTCAAATCGCTGGAAAACCGTTGGCAGTTCCACGAGTTGCGCGACGGCTCCACGCTGGTGGACTTCCACGTCGATGTGCGTCTGGTCTTTCCGCTGGAAACGCTGCTGAAGCAGAAGTTCGACAAGGCGAAGACGATCATCCGGGACGTCTTCATCGAACAGGCCAAGGCCAATTGCGAGCTTGTCGGGGACGGCTCGAAGCTCGACCTCGTCGCGGAAGCGACGCGGTTAGGTCTCGCCAAGCGCCTCGGTTAGCCTCTTCAGTGCATGCATGACGGCGTGATCGCGCACGCGGTTGCGCGAATGACCCTCGAAGAGCTGCGTTTCGGTATTTGTGCCGTCCTTGCTGGCAAGGCCGAAGCAGACCGTGCCGACGGGCTTCGTGTCCGTGCCGCCGCCTGGTCCGGCAATACCGGTGATTGAGAGGGCCAGGTCTACGCCCAGCCGCTCCCGGCCTCCCTGGGCCATCTCCCGCGCTGTTTCTTCGCTGACCGCCCCGTGCGCGGCGAGTGTATCGGGCGAGACGCCGACGAGCTTTTCCTTCAGCGCGTTGGAGTAGGTCAGGTAGCCGCCCTGGAACACGGCAGAGCTGCCCGGCATGGCGGTGATGGCCGCGCCCAGAAGTCCGCCCGTGCAGCTCTCCACAACGCCGACCGTGACACCCTGCGCCTTGGCGGTATCGTTGAAGGCGCGGGCGAGGCGGAAAAGCTCGGCCAGGACGGGATCGGTCATGCGCCCAGCTCCACGGTGGCCAAGGCCTGTGCGGCGATGCCTTCGCGGCGGCCGGTGAAGCCCAGCGTCTCGGTCGTTGTTGCCTTGATGGACACCCGCGCCAGCGGCAGACCCGTGATCTCGGCCACGCGCGCGCGCATCGTCTCGCGGTAGGGTTTCACCTTGGGGCGTTCGCAGATGATCGTCAGATCGACATGGCGCAGTTTGCCGCCTTGCTCCTCCGCCAGCTTGACGGCGTGGGCGAGGAAGCGGTCCGAGCTCGCGCCCTTCCATTGCGGGTCTTCAGGCGGGAAATGATCGCCAATGTCGCCTTGCGCCACCGCGCCCAGAATGGCGTCCGTGATGGCGTGCAGCCCCACATCCGCGTCGGAGTGTCCGACCAGCGTATAGTCGCTCTCCACCTCGATACCGCAGAGCCAGAGCGGCGCGTCGCTCTTGGCGAGCTTGTGCACGTCGAAGCCGGAGCCAGTGACGGTGAAAGTGGAAGGCTGCATCATGGCTTCCGCCTTGGCGAAGTCCTCCGGCCACGTCACCTTGAAATTACGTTCAAGGCCGTCCGTGTAGGCGAGGGAGAGGCCCGCCTGCTTGGCGACGGCGATATCGTCATGAGCGGATGCTCCCTGCGGCAGGGCGTCATAGGCGGACAGGATGGCGTCGAACCGGAAGGCTTGCGGCGTCTGCACCCGGCGGAGCGTGTCGCGGTCCACGGGCTCGAACTCCGGCGTCTTGACGGCATCCACCACGGGAAGGGCGGGGACGGCGCCGTCATGCGTATCCAGAGCCTCGCGCAACGGGGCGACGAGCGCATGGTCGAGGAAAGGGCGGGCCGCGTCGTGGATCATCACGGTGCGCGGCGGGTCGCTGCGCAGTGCCTCCAAACCCGCGCGGACGGAGTCGGTGCGCGTCGCGCCGCCCGTGACGATAGTGGCATCGGGCGCAAGGTCCGGTCCCAGTCCATCGTCTGCAGCGAGGACAAGGACAATCCGGTCGAACAGTCCGGTGTCCGCTGCATTTCGAAGCGTATGCGATAGGAGAGGTTTGCCTGCTACTTCCCTGTATTGCTTGGGAACTTCTCCGCCTGCGCGCTGGCCGCGTCCAGCGGCGACCAAAATCAGTGCGCAGTCGGTCAAAACGGGGAGTCCTCGGTGCTGAAATATTGTGCGGGCGCTGACGCTCCGCTAGGCCGGGCTGCAATGGCAAATCCACTTCATATCGGCAAGGTCGCCCTCGGATCGCGCGTGCTCGTCGCGCCCATGTCGGGCGTGACCGATCTGCCTTTCCGCCGCATCCTGTCGCGCTTCCATCCCGGCGCGGTCGTGTCGGAGATGATCGCGGGCGAAGGTCTGGCCAAGGACGACCCGGAGAATGTTGCGCGGGCCGCAGGCGGGGCGGACATCCGGCCCATGGCCGTGCAGCTGGTCGGGCGCGACCCGCACTGGATGGCGCAAGGGGCCAGGAAGCTCGAAGCTGCAGGCGCGCAGATCATCGACATCAATTTCGGCTGCCCTGCGCGCAAGGTCGTGACGGGCATGAGCGGCAGCGCCCTAATGCGCGAGCCGGACTTGGCCCGCAACATTGTCTCCGCCGTCGCGGACGCGGTGGACGCGCCCGTGACGGTGAAGATGCGCCTGGGCTGGGATCATGACGATCTGAACGCGCCGCGCATCGCCTCCGACGCGGTCGAAGCCGGGGCCGTGGCCATCACGGTGCACGGACGCACGCGGTGCCAGTTCTACGAAGGCACGGCCGACTGGACCGCCGTCCGCGATACGGTTGAGGCGGTCGACGTGCCGACCTTCGTAAATGGCGACATTGCCGGTGCGGAGTCTGCGAGAGCCGCCCTGGAAGCCTCCGGCGCGGACGGCGTCATGGTCGGCAGGTCGCTGATCGGCCGACCCTGGGGGCTGTTACCGATCATGGCGGAGGTCGACGGCACCGAGGCACCCCGCCGCCTATCACACGAAGAGAAGACCGCCTGCGCGCTGGACCATTACGAGGAGATGCTGCGCTTTTACCCGGAGCGCAAAGCGGTGCGCGTCGCGCGCAAGCATCTGGTCGGCTACGCCACCGAAGCGGGCCTGTCGAACGACGATCCGCGCCGCCAGACGCTGGCGCGGTCCGACGACCCGGACGAGGTGAGGGCGCTTCTGGCGGACCTCTTTACGCCGGGCCGGGAGGCCGCCGCATGACCGCCGCGCTGATCGAAGACTGGCCATTTCCCGTCTTCCAGGTCGAGGACGGCGGCATCGTCTACGCCAATCACGCCGCGCAGGAATGGACTGGCGACAGCATGAAGCGGATGGTCGGCAAGGCTTTGTCCGACATCATCCGGACAGAGCCGTCGCTGGATATGCAGATGGCCAAGTCGCGCGATCTCGGTACGGCGCTGACCAACCGCGCCTGCGAAGCGACCATGCCGTCCGGTGCGACACTGACCTGCCATGTCACCGTCTACCCGCTCGAAGGGGGCACGCAGGGCGTGTCCTTCTGGCTAGCGGGACCGCGGCCGCGCGAAGGCGATGTGGACGCGCCCATCGTGTCGGGCATGGGGCGACTGATCGCGCACGAGCTGAAAAACCCGCTGGCGGGCATCAAGGGCGCGGCGCAGCTGCTCTATGACGACGTGGCGTCCAGCGAAGGACGCGCGCTGCTGGACCTGATCGGGTCCGAGATCGACCGCATCCGCCGCCTGGCCGACCGGATGGAGACACTGGGCGACCGCGACCCGGATGAGATGGGGGCGGTGAACATCCACACGGTCCTGCGAAAGGCCCGCACCATCGTGCAGTCGGCGGAGCCGAGGCTCGTCTTTACAGAGACTTACGACCCGTCCTTGCCGCACGCGCGCGGGGATGCTGACACGTTGATGCAGGCGATCCTGAACCTGATCCGCAATGCGCAGGACGCGCTGGCCGATACGGATGATCCGGAAATCCACTTGAAGACCAGCTTCCGCGCGGGCGTCACGACCCGCAAGCAGAACGGCCAGAAGTCGCGCCATCTGCCGATACAGATCAGCATCACCGACAATGGCCCCGGCGTGGCGGACGAGCTGCAGGACCACATCTTCCAGCCCTTCGTGTCGACCAAGCGCGACGGGCAGGGCCTTGGGCTCGCGCTCGTCTCCAAGGTCGCCAAGGCTCATGGTGGGCTGGTCGAAGTCCGCTCCAAGCCAGGACAGACGACCTTTTCCATCCTTCTTCCCGAACCCTCTTCTGACCCAGATCGGACCACCCCATGAAGTACGATGTCCTGCTCGCCGACGACGATGACAGCATCCGTCTGGTGCTGTCCAAGGCGCTGACGCGCGCGGGCCATTCCGTTCGCGCGACCGACAATCCGCAGACGCTGATGAAGTGGGCGGAAGCCGGGCACGGTGACATCGTGGTGACCGACGTCATGATGGACGGCCACGAAGTCTTCGAACACCTGCCGACCCTGGCCGAGATGCGGCCCAAGCTGCCCGTCATCGTCATCTCGGCGAACAATAAGGTCAACACGGCCATCAAGTCCGGGCAGCACCGCGTGTTCGAATATGTGCCCAAGCCCTTCGACCTGGACGAAATCACCAGCGCCGTATCGCGGGCCGGGCAGTCGGTCGGCCCGCGCCGCGCCAAGGCCGGGCAGGGGCGTCACGGCCTGCCCATGATCGGGCGCTCGCCCGCCATGCAGCCCGTCTTCCGCGCTGTGTCCCGCTTCGCGGCGGCGAACCTGCCCGTCCTGATCCAGGGCGCGGTCGGCACGGGCAAGGACCTGGTCGCGCGCCTGTTGCATGATGGCGGCCCCCGGCGCGAGCGGCCCTTCCTGCGCACGACCGACTTCGCCAACACTTCCCTGACCCTGCAAAAGGTGAATGGCGGGGACCTGTATATCGACGAAGTGGCGGAGCTCTCCGCCGAGCAGCAGGAACGGCTGCTGGCTTTCCTGACCGAGAGCGAGCTGATTCCCGCCGCCGAGCGCCCGCGCGTCATCTGCGCGACGCGCAAGGACCTGCGCCGCGAAGTCGAAGACGGACGTTTCCGCGACGACCTGCTGTTCCGCATCAACGTCGCCGAAATCCGCATTCCGCCCCTGGCCGAACGGGACCGGGATACGGTGGAACTGGCCGAAGCCTTCCTGGGTCAGGCCAGCCCGTCCCAGACGCGAAAGTTCTCCTCCGACGCGCTGGAAGTGCTGCAGCGCCACGAATGGGTCGGCAATGTGCGCGAGCTGGAGAACATTGTGCGACGTCTTTCCGTGCTCTACTCCGACGATGTGATCACGGCGGACATGGTGCTGCAGGAGTTTTCCAAGGACCTGCGGACGTCCAGCGCGGATGGCGACGCGGCCGGGAAGTTCGAACGACAGCTCGCACTGGCCTGCCGATCGCTGCTGGACGGGGAAACGATGGACGAGGACGGCTCGCACTACCAGACGGCGCTGGCCTGGATCGAGAAGCCGCTCATCACCGAGGCGCTGCGCGTCACGGGGGGCAACCGCGCAAAGGCGGCGGACAAGCTAGGCATCCACCGCAACACGCTGCGCACACGGCTGAAGTCGCTCGATTTACAGTAGCTTTACCCTGTTCTGTTGATAATGGGCCACACTGATGTAAAGCTGCAACAGTCGGGGCCGCGCTAGCGCCACCCGGCCGCGAAGCCGGGAGACCTATGGCCGACACGTTGAGCATTGCGAGACCGGACCGCAGGATCCGTGCGTCCGACCGCCGGGCGGACCGCAGCGCTGGACGCCGCGATGCGGACCCGTCCGGTCCCGCCAAGCCCGAATCCATGAGCCGTTTGCCCCAAGTGGCGCGCTCGGCCCTGTTCGGCGGGGTGTTCATCTCCGCCATCCTGCTGACCGTGCTGGGCACACTGCTCAGCTTCAGTTCCAGCGACGAACAGGTCGCGACGGCCTACAACATCCTGATCGCGAATATGGGGCTGATCATCGGCCTGGCGCTCTACCTCACGCACCGCGTGCGGCGGACGCTGTTCACGGACTCGCGCGACGCCGCCCCGCTCCTGCACCGGCGTTTCCTCGCCATCTTCGGCCTTGCCGCGCTGTTGCCCGCCATCATCATCGGCGGGTTCGCCGCGACCCTGATCGGCCAGAACATGTCGAGCCTGTTCGGCTCCGACGTGAAGGCCAACATGGAAAGCGCGAGCCAGATCCTCACGGAGTATATCGACCAGGAGCTGGAAGACCTCGCCTTCGATACAAGCCTCGTCCGGCAAGGGCTGGAGGAACGCGGCCTCGGCGTATCGGACAGGATTTCCCTGACGGCGGAGCTGCAGATCGTCTCGCGCGTGCGGGACCTCGACGCGGTGGTGCTGCTGCGCGAAGACGGCCAGGTGCTGGCGCAGGCGCTGGGCCCCCGTTCGCCCGCCTTCGAGGTGCCTCGGCCCGGCCTGCTGCAGGACGTGACAGCGGAGCGGACCGAATTCCTGAACAATGCGGAGAGCAACTACCTCATCGCCCTCGTGCGCCTTTCGAAGGATGCGGACACGCTGCTCTATACGGGGCGGAAGCTGCGGTCTTCGTCCGAGGTCCTGTCGAACATCAACGGCATCAAGGCGGCGTCCGCCCGCATCGATGCCTTCACGGCCAGCCAGTCCCGGATGAACCGCATCTTCGCGCTGACCTTTCTGGAGACGGCGTTGCTGCTGTTGATCGCCGCGACCTGGCTGGGCATGATCCTCGCCAACCGGATCATCCACCCGCTGTCCAACCTCGTCACGGCGGCTGAGAAGGTGCGCGGCGGGGACATGAGCGCACGCGTGACGGTCTCCGGCGAATGGGGCGAGATCTCTGACCTCGGCTCCGCCTTCAACCGCATGACTTTGCAGCTGAACAGCCAGCGCGAGGAATTGGTGCGCGAACACGATGTGTCCGAACAACGCCGCCAGTTCTCCGAAGCCGTGCTGTCCGGCGTCCGCGCGGGCGTGCTGGGCCTGACGGAGAACGGACGCATCACGCTGATGAATGCGTCCGCGGAGCGTCTTCTGGGCCTGTCCGCCGAAGCCGTGCTGGACCGTCCCATCGAAGAGCTCCTGCCCGAATTTGCGCCAGCCTTCGCCCGGGCGCGCGAAAGCGTGACGAATACGGCGGAAGACCAGATTTCCTACGAGACCGACGCGGGCGCCATCAATCTGGACCTTCGCGTGGCGAGCTATCTCGGCGCGCGGCAGGATACGGGCTGGGTGGTGACGTTCGACGACATGACGCGCCTCGTCGCCGCGCAGCGCCAATCGGCCTGGCGCGAGGTCGCCCGGCGAATCGCCCATGAGATCAAGAACCCGCTGACGCCCATCCAGCTGTCGGCGGAACGCCTGTCGCGCAAATATGGCCGCGTCCTGACCGAAGACCGCGAGGTTTTCGACAATTGCACCCAGACAATCATCCGTCAGGTCGGATCGCTCGAACGCATGGTGGACGCCTTCAGCGCGTTCGCGCGGATGCCGCAGCCGGAGTTCGAGACCATAGACCTGGAAACCGTGCTTGAGAATGTCCTGTTCGAACAGGGCGTGGCCTTCCCGGACATTCGGTTCGAACGCACGGGCGCGCCGATGGACCAGCTGTGGGTGAGGGGCGACGAACGCCTCCTGACCCAGGCGCTGACCAACCTCTACAAGAACGCCGCCGAAGCCGTTCTGCGCCAGGCGGACGAAAAGGACGAGAGCTGGGAAGGGCAGGTCCGCACCAAGGTCCGCCTGGTCGGGGACAAGATCGACCTGGTCATCCGCGACAACGGGCCGGGCTGGCCCATGTCCGACATCCAACGGCTGCTGGAACCCTATGTGACCACGCGCGACGGCGGGACGGGCCTCGGCCTGCCCATCGTGAAACGCATCGTGGAGGACCATGGCGGACGGCTGGACCTCTCCTTGCGGTCCGACGGCCGGACGGGCGCGCAGGTCAGCCTGACCCTGCCGCGCGACGCCGCCAAAACAGACGAGAAGAAAGACGAGACGACATGAAGACCGACCGACGCACAACTGCCGTGAGCGACATCCTCATCGTCGAGGACGAAACCGACATCCGCTCGCTCGTGGCCGGTATCCTGCAGGATGAAGGACACGAGACGCGCGAAGCCGCCACGTCGGACGAAGCCCTCGACGCGGTGCGCGCCCGCAAACCAGATCTCGTCATTCTCGATGTCTGGCTGAAGGGCAGCTCCATGGACGGGATCGAACTTCTCGGCACTATCAAGCAGAGCCTGCCCGACCTGCCGGTCATCATCATCAGCGGCCACGGCACGGTGGAGACGGCCGTCTCCGCCATCCGCAAGGGCGCGTACGACTACATCGTGAAGCCCTTCAAGGTGGAGAAGCTGATCGTCACCGCGACCCGTGCGCTGGAAGCGTCCCAGCTGCGCCAGGAAAACCAGGAACTCAAGGGCCGGGCCGTGTCCGACGACTCGCTGATCGGCGACAGTCCCCAGATCTCTCAGCTTCGCCAGAAGATCATGCGCGTCGCAGCGACCAATTCCCGCGTCCTGATTTCCGGAGCGTCCGGCACGGGCAAGGAACTCATCGCACGGCTGATCCACCGCCAGAGCGAACGCGCCGCCGGTCCGTTCCGCGCCGTCAACGCTGCCTCCATGGTGCCGGAGCGGGTAGAAGAAGAATTGTTCGGCGCGGAAGGCGCGGACGGGGTCGAGAAATCCGGCCTGTTGGAACGCGCCCATAACGGCACGCTCTACATCGACGAAGTGGCCGACATGCCGCTGGAAACGCAAGGAAAACTGCTGCGCCTGCTGGTCGAACAGCGCTTCCACCGTGTCGGCGGTCGGGACGATGTGCAGGTCGATGTGCGCGTGATCACGTCGAGTTCGCGAAACCTGTCGGAGCAGGTCAAGCTCGGGCGCTTCCGCGAAGACCTCTACCACCGGCTGAACGTCATGCCGCTGGACGCGCCGCCCCTGTCCGACCGCCGGGGCGATATTCCCGCGCTCGTGGACTTCTTCATTGACCAGCTGGCGGCCTCCACGGGGCTCCCCAAGCGCCAGATCGGCTCCGACGCGATGGCGGCGCTGCAGGCTCATGACTGGCCGGGCAATGTGCGCCAGCTGCGCAACAATGTGGAGCGCCTGCTGATCCTCGCCACGGGCGATCCGGGGCAGCCGATCACCCTGTCCACCCTGCCGCCGGAAGTCTCCGTCGTGCGCGGCGGCCAGGCCCCGGACGACAGCGAGCGGATGATCGCGCTGACCCTTCGTGATGCGCGCGAGAACTTCGAGCGCCAGTACCTGCAGGCGCAGATCGACCGGTTTGGCG
>CAYULR010000081.1:0-9626 GCA_964445685.1 uncultured Algimonas sp. | reverse complement strand
CCGGCGATGGCTTTAGCGGGACCCTTGCGGGTGCGGGCATTGGTGTGTGGGCGCTGACCACGGACAGGCAGGCCACGACGGTGGCGCAGGCCACGGTAGTTGCCCATGTCCATCAGGCGCTTGATGTTCTGGCTGACTTCGCGGCGAAGGTCGCCCTCGACCATGTGGTCGCGGTCGATGGTTTCGCGGATGGCGAGCACTTCGGCGTCCGTCAGGTCCTGGACCCGGCGGTCGTCGGCGATGCCGACGGCCTTAGTGATCTCGACGGCTTTCGCGTCGCCGATACCGTGAATGTAGGTCAGCGCGATCTTGACGCGCTTGTTGGTGGGGATGTTGACCCCGGCTATACGAGCCATATCGGCTGTTCCTCTTCCGCCTGGCGAGCCCCTACGCCACCATGGCCGGGACCGCTTCGGCCCGCCGGTCATCCGGCACAGGCCTCTGGTTGGTA
Source organism: uncultured Algimonas sp. (assembly GCA_964445685.1). Lineage (GTDB taxonomy): Bacteria > Pseudomonadota > Alphaproteobacteria > Caulobacterales > Maricaulaceae > Litorimonas. The sequence continues at coordinate 9,175 of CAYULR010000081.1, read as the reverse complement.
ATTTCCCATAGGGAAAAGGGCGGTAAAGCGCCGCCCGTCGCGAAGGCGGTCACATAGAGGTGAGTCTCTGCAAGGTCAACAGGGGCGGTGCAGGTTGCGCGAGACTATAACCCACTTCGCTCATCCCTGCGCAGGCGGGAATGAGCGAAGGGTTGAGAACTGGAAGCTACTTCCCGAACAGGCGTGCGAAGAAGCCCTTCTTCTCGGCCTTGGCTTCGGCTTTGCCGGAAACGACCTGGTCCAGCACTGTCGCGATCTGGCTCGACACCTCGTCGATGGCGCGCATTCCGTCCACTTCGGCCAGTTTGCCCTGCCCGGCATAGTAGGGCAGCAGCGGCGCGGTCTGTTCGTTGTAGTTGTTCAGCCGGATCTTGAAGCTCTCCGGATTGTCGTCCTTGCGGCCCTGCTCTTCGAAGCGGGTCGCAATGCGTTCCAGCAGCGCGGCATCGTCCACTTTCAGGCGGATGACCGAATCGATGCCCATGCCCCGGCTCGTCAGCGCGGCGTCGAGCGCCTCCGCCTGGGGCACGGTGCGCGGGAAGCCGTCATAGATGAAACCGGCCGCGCCGGGGTTGGTCTCGATCTGCTCTTCGATCAGCGCGATGACGATTTCGTCGGAGACGAGATCGCCCCGGTCCATGATCAGCTTGACCCGCTCGCCCAGCTCCGAGCCCGAAGCCACGGCAGCGCGCAGCATGTCGCCGGTGGAGAGCTGGACCAGGTCGCGGTCCGCGACGAGCTTTTTGGCCTGAGTCCCCTTCCCGGCGGCCGGAGGGCCGAACAGGATCAGGTTGAGCTTGCGGTCGTGCATCGGCATGGCCGTTTGTCCCCCAAAGACGTCAAAAAGGCCTGATGCCCCGGATTGTGCGCGAGCGCTACCCCCTGCGGGTTAATCGCAGGAGGATAGACGCGGGGCGCGGCCCCTCTAGGCCTTGCCCTTGGAGCGGCGGCGCATGCGGGACTTCTTGATGAGGCCCTCATACTGGTGCGCGATCAGGTGCGACTGGATCTGCGCGACCGTGTCGAGCGTCACCGAGACGATGATGAGCAGGCTCATCCCGCCGATCAGCATGGCGACGGACGGCGGAATGCCGTCATTCTGCGCGATGACCAGTTCCGGCACGACGCAGACGAAAGCCACGTAGATCGCCCCGATTAAGGTCAGGCGCGTCAGAACATAGGTCAGGTAGTCCGCCGTGCGCGCACCCGGACGGATACCTGGCAGGAAGCCGCCCTGCTTACGCAGATTGTCAGCCACATCGTCAGGTTTGAACACGTAAGGCACATAGAAGTAACAAAAGAAGATGATCAACAGCGCGTAGAGCACGAGGTAGATCGGCTGGCCATAACCGAGCGCGGCCAGCAGCGTCGTGGCGATGCCGGACGCGCCGGAGCCGTCCTGGCCCAGCATGAGCGGGGCGAGCGTCGTCGGCAGGATCAGCAGCGAGCTGGCGAAGATGGGCGGGATGACTCCGGCCGTGTTGAGCTTGAGCGGCATGAAGGAGCTCTCGCCCCCGAACTGGCGGCCGCGCGCCATCTGGCGCTTGGGATACTGGACCAGCAGGCGGCGCTGCGCGCGTTCCACGTAGACGATCAGCATGGAGAGCGCGATGAACATGGCGATCAGGAAGATCAACAGCTGCGTCGACACGACCGAGGACGTGCTGTTCAGCGAGAAGACCTGGAAGATGGCACGCGGCAGTTCCGCCACGATGCCCGCGAAGATGATGAGCGACACGCCGTTGCCGACGCCGCGCGCGGTCACCTGCTCGCCCAGCCACATCAGGAACATGGTCCCGCCGACCAGCGTCACCACGGTCGAGGCCTGGAAGAACAGACCCGGATCGATGGCCGCACCGGAGGACTCAATGAGTTTCGCCACGCCGAACGCCTGGAACGCGGCCAGGACGAGGGTCAGGTAGCGCGTGTACTGGTTGATCTGCTGGCGGCCTTGCTGGCCTTCCTTGTCGAGCTCCTTGAGGCTCGGCACGGATCCCTTCATCAGCGTCATGATGATCGACGCGGAAATGTAGGGCATCACGTTCAGCGCGAAGACGGCCATGCGTTCCACCGCACCGCCCGCGAACATGTTCAGACGGTCGCCGAAGCCCCCCGCCGCACCGCCGTCCAGGAAGCCGGCGAACACGGCCAGGTTCACGCCCGGAACGGGAATGTATGTGCCCAGACGGTAGATGATGAGGATGCCGAGGGTGAACAGCAGACGCTGTTGCAGTTCCTTGGCCTTGAAGAACGTTCCCGGCCGGAAGTTCTGCGCGAGCTGTTCGGCGGCTGATACCATGGTGGGTCGTCCCTTGTCGCGAACGGCCCGTTGCGCCGTGCGTCATCCCAAGTGGGGACGCCCGCCCTTTGGCGAAAGACCCCGTCGTGAAGTCCGCGCCCCTAGCAAGTGCACGTTTGCGTGTGAAGGGGCCGCAGGCAGATGACGCAAAAGCTGTCCCGCCACCCAGACCACTATCCAGCGTTCAGCACGGCCTCGATGTCGCGCCAGTCGATCACCTTGAAGTTCTGCTTCTTCAGGCGCTGCGAGGGGGAGGTTTCGTCTTCGTCGTCCTGCACGACGAGGAAGCCGCGCGGGAAGCGGGACATGGGCGTGGACGTGACGCCGATGCCGTCCGTTCCGCCGACCGCGTCCGTTGCGCCGTCGCCCACGCGGAAACGCCCGGCATAGGCGAGATCCGGCAGGGAGAAGGCGGCGAAGCTGTCATTGCCTTGCGACGAGACGAGCACGTAGCCGCCATTGCTTCCGTCCTCGTAGACCGTCACGCCTTCGAGATCGGCGAGCAGGCCGTAATCGTTCGCTTTCGCGATGACCGTCGGGGCGTCCCCGGCGGACGGATCGGCGGCGTAGCGGAGCAGGTCGCCCTCTTCCTGGGCGAGGTAGAGATGCTGCGTCCGGTCGTCGAAGGCACAGCCTTCCGTTTGCATCAGGGTGGAGAATGTCCGCACCTTGCGCATCCGCAGCGCGTTGCCCGCCGCCTCGACCACGAACTGTTCGTAGCGGCCCGACTTGGTCGTCACGCCGACATGGTGATGGCCGTCCGCGCCCCGGCCCAGGCAGATGCCGTAGGGCGACAGCGTGCCGACTGGCTGGGTCGAGCCTTCGGGGCGGGTGAAGCCGTCCGTCAGCGGATCGTAGAGCATCAGCTCCACCGCGTTGGTCTCGTCGTCGCTCATGGCCAGCAGGACGCGCTCGCGCCCACCGAAGGCGAAACCATCGCGCAGATCGACATTGTTGACTTCGCCGATCTCGAAATGATGGCGCAGGGCGCCGTCCAGTTCGTAGACGTAGAGCCCTGTCTGCTTGTCCGTTCCGGCGATGAAGCCGGAGCCGTCCGCGCCGATCCAGATGGCCGGATCGTCCGCGCTGTCCCCTTCGCTAGCCATGACGGGCGTCTCGAAGGCGGCCGTAACGGTCGCGGCCGGGTACGAGTCTTCCGTGGGCGACACGGCCGGGCCGGACGTGGCGCACGCACAGAGAAGGCTTGCGGAGATCAGGAACGGAGCGAAGGCGCGCATAGAAGACGTCCTAGTAGGTGTAGCGGAGGCCGAACACGTAGGAGCGCCCGAACTCGTCATATTGCGACAGGCGGGATTCGTCGCCGAAATAGTAATATTCGGGGGCGTCCGTCAGGTTCTTGCCTTCCAGGTAGAGCTGGAACTGGTCCGTTGCGCGGTATTTGACCGACGCATCCACGCGCAGGCGGTCGTCGGTGAACCGGTCGAGGTCTTCGTCCACGATCTCATCGAGGAAGTCGCCGCGGTAGTTGGCGGACAGGCGCAGGTCCCACTTGTCCTTGTCGTATCCGATCGCGGCGTTCCAGACGGCGTTGCTCTGCTTCAGGAACGGCACTTCGCGGCCGTCCGGCAGGGTCGTCTCGCTATCGGTCAGCGTCAGGTTGGCGGAGATCAGGAAACCGTCCAGCGCTTCGGACAGATCGGCCAGGTTCTGGACCAGGTTGAACTCGATCCCGAGCACTTCGGAGCTGTCCACATTGACGAACGTGTCGATGCGGTCCGTATTGGCCAGCACGTCGGTTGGCAGGAAGGACAGGTCGATGCCCGCCGCCGTGGCTTCGGCCACCGTGTCGAACCGCGCCGGGAAGATGGCGTCGTCGATGCTCTTGTAGAACGCGCCGATGCTGATGACAGACAGGGTCGTCGGGTAGAATTCGACCGAGAGGTCGAAATTGTCCGCGCTGTACGGGTCGAGGTCCGGATTGCCGACTTCGAGCTCGAACTCCGGCGGCGTGTCGGTGCGGTCGCCATCGATGAAGGCGGTCGGGGCCTGCTCGCCGAAGGACGGGCGGACGATGGCGGCGTAGTAGGCCGCGCGGCCGATCACCCGGTCGGAGAATTCGTGCGTGAGGTTCAGGCTGGGCAGCACGTCCGTGTAGGACCGCGAGACGTTACGCAGCGTGGCCGTTTCCGTATCCACGTCGAAGATGTTGCCTTCGAGGTCGGAATTGGTCGCCTCGATCCGCGCGCCCGCCACGACCGTGGTCGCGCCGAGGTCGAACGTACCCATCGCGTAGCCCGCGATGATCTGCTCATCGATGGTGAAGTCGCCCACGGTGGATTCCAGCAGGCTGTCATCCTCGACGAGGTCCGCCGCGCCCAGCGTGCCCCGCAGCGAGCCGACCAGGTCCGCATCGGGCCAGCGGAACATGCGGTTGGCCAGGCGCCAATCCGTGATCTCCGCATCCGCCGTGATGAAGTCCGTCAGGGCGACATCATCGCGCTCGAAGAACTGGAAGTTCTGGTCGCGGACTTTTTCGCGGTCGCGCAGCTTTCCGCCGATCTTCCATTCCACGGGACGTCCGGCGAATTCGCTCTCGCGCGCAATGTCGAGCTGCAGACCGTATTCCGTGTCCTCATTGGTGGTGAATTCGCGCTCGAATTCGTCCAGCTCGTAGTTGGCGGGGTCGAGCAGGAAGGGCAGTGCCTGGCCGGACAGACCGGGCTGGCGAGGATCGGCGCCGTAGTTCAGCGTGACCGATCCGACCGTGTTGTCACGCTGCTCGGGGCCGCTGCGGAACTTGGCGTCGTGATTGTCCGTGTCGTCTTCCTCGGCGAAGGCGTAGGAACCCTGATAGCTGATCGTCCATTCGTCCGCGCGCGTTTCGCCGCCCACGGAGTAGGTCTGGATGGACCGGATTTCCTTGCGTAGGCGGCCTTCGGCGTCGACTTCGCCGCGGCGCGCCGTGGTGCTGTCCGGCGTGATGGCGACGATCTCCTCGTCGAACTCGCGGAACTCGAACTTGTTGCGGATCTCGTCATCCGTGTAGCGGTTGTAGAGCGTGCGCAGATAGAGGTCCGTATTGTCCGTGGGACGCCAGTCGAAGTTGGCGACGATGCCGATGCGTTCGCGCGAAATATCGTAGTAGCGCTGCTCATAATCGTCCGCGACGAAGAACTCGCCCGTGGCCGGGTCGCGCGCCCATTCGCCGATTTCATTGTTGTGCGCCTCGATGGCGAGGTCCTGGTAGGACAGCGAAACGGCCGCGCCGAACGTGTCGTTGAAGACGTTGGAGTAGGTCAGCGTGCCCTTGGGCGACACTTCGTCCGTGATCTCGTTATAGGTCCCTTCGGCCCGCAGACGCAGGAACGGACCCGCGCGGTCGAACGCGCTGATGGTCTTCAGGTTGATGACGCCGCCCAGGCTGTCGCCGTCCACGTCGGGGGTCAGCGACTTCTGGACCTCGATCCCGTCCAGCAGTTCGGACGGAACGCCGTCCAGCAGCACGCCGCGGCGGTCTTCGGGCGACGGGGTGCGCACACCGTTGATGGACGAGCTGATCAGGTCGGTGTTGATGCCCCGGATGGAGACGTAGCGCCCCTCCCCCTGGTCGGTTTCGACCGAGATACCCACGGCGCGCGACAGCGAATCCGCCACCGTCGTGTCGGGGAAGTTGCCGAGCCCGTCGGAGTCGATGACAGTCAGGATGGAGTTGGCGGCCCGCTGCTGGTTCAGCGCGTTGGCCTGCGCGGCGCGCGTGCCGACCACGATGACATTGTCTTCGAACGCCACGTCCTCACCGCTGGCGAAGTCCCGCGTCGCGCCGGGTTGGGGGCTGGTGATGGTGTGCAGGACGGGCAGCGCGCCCAGATAGGTAACGGTGACCTCGTATGTGCCGGGCGTCAGGTTCGGGATGCGGTAGCGGCCGAAGCGGTCGGTCGTGGCGCTGCGTTCCGTCTCGTCCAGCGTGACGACCGCGCCTTCGAACGGCGCTTGGCCGGTCGCGTCGGTGACCGTGCCGGACAGGATGTTGCCATAGGCCGGAACGGCCAGGGCGAGGACGGCGAAAGAGGCGCCCGCAAGTCGGTTGCGGACAGGGTGTGCGGTTAGGCGGCGTGGCATAGGGAATCCCCCTCCAGGGAAAGAAGTCTTGGGCCGCCCAATGTTCTCCCTACATTTCACTTCCGTGACACATTCGCTTCGTCTGCATGAAAATTGAGTGTCTGTTTCATGTCACCCAAAGAAAAACCCGCCGCCTTCCGGCGACGGGTCGAACAGTGCAGCGATCCGGACGGGTGCTAGAAACGCAGCCCCGCCCGCAGGCTAGCCGTGTGGTCCGTCACGTCGGAGCCGAAACGGCCATCATAGCGCAGCCCTACATCGAACGTGTCCGACACGCTGAAGCCCAGCGTGGCCCCGGCATGGAGGCGGTCGCGGTCCGTGACGGTCTGGATGACGTCAAAAGCGGCGACCGTGTTGCCGACCCCGGCCTGGAACGCTACGTCGCGGTCGCCGAAGGTTCGCTCATAAGCCGCCTCCACCGTCAGCTTGGCCGCGCCGTTGCGCTCCAGCCCGGCAAAGCCGAGCCGCGCGCCCACGCCGACCAGGCCCTGGTCGAAGTCCCCGCTGCGGAGCGCCGTGCCCACGGGACCTGCGGCGGCGAAATCGTCATAGGACACGGTCGTGCCCGCCACTCGGACCAACGGGGAGACGATGACCCCCTGGTTCGCATCGCCGAAGAGATCCGCGCTGACCTCGAACCGGCCCGTAAAGGCATCGGCTTCGGTCTCGGCGATCACCACGCCGCCCGCGCCGACATTCTCGATATCGGTGTTGGTGTAGGACGCCGCGAAGTCCGCGCGGACCGCGCCGCGCGTCCCGCCGCCGTAGAAACCCACGGAATAGCTCTCCGCGTCCCCGTCCGACACGGCCGGGCCGTTAATGTCGGTCAGGCTGTATCCGACGGCCACGCCGAAGGCCGCTTGGTCGAACCCGCCCAGCGGCACGCGCGTCTCGAACCCGCCTGCATAGCCCACGCTCTGCAGATCGAGGTCGGACTGACCCGTCACCTCGATGTCGCGGTCGGAGAAGCTGGCGGCGGCCCAGAAACCCGCATCCGTGTCGCCGTCCCCGAAGGCGGCGGACAGCGGTCCGGCCAGCTGGACGCGGCCCGTCTCCGCCAGCGGCGCGGAACCCGCGCGCAGCAGGTCGTTGAACTGCTGCGCCGCCTGCACGCCGGACGCCGCGACCTGGACGGACGCCTGCTGGCTGATCTGCTCGAACGTCTGCGTGGCCAGGCCTTCGCCGATGAACAGGACGTTGCCGATCGCATCCAGCGCAGCCACGTCGGATTGCGCCCGGACGATGCCGTCGATCCCGCGCGCCGCCGACAGGGCGTTCACGCCCGTTGCGCCTTCGAGGCCGAGTTCTTGTGCGAACGCGTCGCGGCGCACTTGGATGCCGAATGCATTGCCGTTGGCGGAGCCTTCGAAGAAGCGCGAATTGGTGACGTTGACGTTGGAGCCCGTGTCGAACTGCGCGCCTGCGACGACGACGTTCTGGTCGCGGGCCGTCGCCTCGCCACGGACATTGGCGTTGGATCCGGATTCGAAGCGCAGAGAACCGCCATTGCCGGAGCCCGCATCCACGCTGGCCGTGCCGCCATTGCGGACATTGACCTGGCCGCCCCGGTCGGACTGCACACGGCCCGCATCGCCGCCGGAATTGACGTTGAGGCTGCCGCCGTTGGAAGAGCGGCTGTTCAGCACGCGTCCGCCATTGTTGATATTGGCCATGGCCCCAGCACCCGATGCGTTCAGCGCGTTGACGCTGCCGCCGGAATTCACGTCCGACTGTCCGCCCGCGCCGACATTGACGGTCTGGGCGCTTTGATCGTTGGACACGGTATAGCGCGCCGCCGGGGCCGCGCCTGCGGCGGGCGTGTTGGCCACGGCGAAGGAGAGCGCATCGAACCGCGACGGCAGAACCGACTGAGAGCCGTTATTCCCGCCGCTTCCGCCATCGCCGCCGACATTGACCGTCTCTGCATTGTCGAACTGCGCGCTGTCATAGTCGCCGCCATTGACGGTGACCGTGTCTTCGCCCCCACCGAGGTCGGCCAGCGTTTCCGCGCCCGTCAGCGACCCGTTGGAATTGATGGTCAGCGTGTCGGAGCCTTCACCGAAGGTGATGACCGGATTGGCGGAAGACCCTTCGACCGTGCCGTTGATGGTGACGCTGTCGTCCCCGCCGCCCAGATCGATGACCGGGTCGGAACTGCCGCCGAAGACGGTCCCGTCCACCGTGACGGTCGTGCTGGTCGTGCCGCGGTCCACGATGGCTTGCGCGCCGACGGCGTCGATCGTGCCGCCGCGCTCCACCGTGACCGTCGCGCTGGACGCCTCTTCGCCGATCAGCACGGCCTGAGACTCCGAAGACGAGGTCTCGATCACGCCCATTTCGCGCACGTTCAGCGTTCCGCCGTCACCCAGCACGACGCCTTGGCTGTTCGACGAGCTGGCCGAGACCGTGCCGGAGACGTTCACCGTTCCGTCCTGCCCGCCGACAATGCCCGACGAGTTGCCCGAGCTGATGCGGACTTCGCCGCCGCGCTCGATCGTGATCTGCGCGCCGGACCCTGTCGACTCGATCGCATTGGAGTTGGACGACTGCGCGGTCACGAAACCGGTCTGGCTCACTGTTACGGTCGCATTGTCGCCTTCCAGCAGGATGGCCGTGGCGTCGCCGGAAGAGGACCGCACGTCGCCGCTTACATTGATTTCCGCGTCGTTGCCCTGGACGAGAACCGGATTGCTCATGCCGGAGCTGGTCGTGACGGTCGCGCCTTCCATGACGTTCAGGGTCGTCCCGTCGCCCCGGATCAGCACGGCCGTGCTGTCGCTATTGCCGGTCGTGACG
>CAYULR010000080.1:4382-9771 GCA_964445685.1 uncultured Algimonas sp. | reverse complement strand
GATCAGGCGTAGCGGATCCAGCTGGGGATGACGGGCTGGGTGTTCAGACCAAAGGTTCGGTCGCGCGTGACGTCCGCTTCGGGCGCGACCGCCTGCGTGCCGGGTACGGCCTCGGTCGTGCCGCTCCAGCGCTGCCAGTCGGCAGACTGCGCTGCGGCTGCTGCGCCCCCACCGCTGCCAGGCTGGGCGAAGGCGGCCGTGCCGTCCACCTGCTGGTCGAAGGTCGCCCCGAACGTGTAGGCCAAGGCGATGTGGCTCGCGCCCTCTCCGGCCAGGAAGCCCGTGATCGTGGCGTTGCACCCTTGCGATGCGCCGTTGCAGAGCGATCCGCCCGATGCGCTCGCCGATCCGTCGAAGCTATCGCCGCGGAAGCCGACATCGGTCAGGAAGCTCGGCTCTCCGATGGTCAGGCCTTGTGACGGATCATCCGCTCCTCCAACCGTCGTGACGTTGTAGCCTTCGCCACCGATCGTCAGGTCCATCTCGACGCCAAGGCGCGACTGCGTCCCGAAGGCGATGGCAGCTCGCGCGCTGTCCAGCGTGCCGGGAGCGACCGCACCGTCGCGGCGCGTCGGGGCAGTGGAACCAACAAGTTCGTACTGGATCGTTCCGGACGTCGGAACGTTGGTCGCCGGAGTTCCGGTGATCACGTGCCAACCGCCGTCTTCTGGCAGCTCGACGCCGTTCCGCAGATTGTAGAACCGTCCGCCCGTCAGGCCGCCCGCCCAGCGGCCCCAGCCAACCACGGTTCCCACGGACCCGGCGTCATTGAGTGTCGCATCGCCGATGGTGGGCTGTTCCGGCCGTTCACCCATCTCCTCGCGTTCCCAGATATAGGCGATCGGAGCTCCGGTCGCTTCGTCGTAGGTCACGGTTGCGGGCCTGCGCTGGTCGACGCCGATAACGGACGAGGTGTAGGCGACGAACTGGTCTGTCCGCACAGCTCCCATCGCTGCGTCGCCTCCGGTGTTTCCACCTGTGTCGCCGCCCGTGTCGCCACCGCCTGCGTTCGCACCTTCGATGCCGAAGGCCGCGACGCCGTCCACGCGCATATCGTCTCCGACATTGCCGAGCGAGTAGGCCAAGCCGAGGTAGGGGGCGCCGTCTCCTGCAAGGAAGCCCGTCAGGGAAGCGTTGCACTGAGGCCGAGCACCGTCGCAGAGAGACCCACCGGAGCCGATGATGTTGTTGGCGAAGATGTTGGCGTTGAAGCGCACGACGTTGCCTTCCTGATCGGGCCTCAGCTGAATGCCCTGCGCGAGGTTGTCCACGCCGCCGAAGGAGGAGATGCCATAATCCTCTCCACCAATGCTGAAGCCCAGTTCCACACCGACACGCGAAATGGCTCCGAACTCGACGGCTGCTTCTGCCGTGTTTAGCGTGCCCGGGGCGACACCACCGTCCCGGCGCGTCGGCGAAGTATTGCCAATAAGGTCGTAATCGACCCGACCCGTCGTCGGCAGGTTTGTTGCAGCCGTGCCGCCGAGAATGTGCCAGCCGCCATCCTCTGGAATGTCAACCGTACCGGCAGCCGGATAGTTACCCGCCGTGGTGCCGTTAGTCCAACGGCCCCAGCCGAGGACGTCGCCGATACCACCTGCTTCGACCAAGGTAGCCGAGCCGATTTCGGGCCGTTCATCCTGTGCCGTCGCTGCCGTCAGGTCCCACGTATAGGCGGTCGGGCCGCCATTCGCACCGTATGTCACGGTGGTCGGGTCGCGGCTGTCGATGCCGATAGGGCCAGCATAGACCACGTTCTGTGTCGAGCGCGTGCCTGCAATCGGTGCCGGACCGCTGCCCATGCCGCCACCACCAACAACGCCGCCACCTGCATTTATCAGGCCTGTGAAGTCGAATGAGCCCAGATCGCCGCCCATCGCCAGCAGGCTGAAGAGCTGGTTGATCAGGTCCACCTGCGCGCCGAACACGTCGGCGAGTGCGCCCGTATCCGTCAGGCGCGTCAGCGCCGCGATGAAGGCGAGGTACTCGTCCTGCAGATCCGCGAACTCCGTGCCGGACGCCAAGGCGGCAATGAACTGGCTGATGGTGGCGGCGAGGTCGGCCTGTGCCGCATCGCTGAGCGGGATGGCCGTGAAGCCCGCAAAGGCCGACGGAATGCCGCCCGCTTCCACGAATTGCGCGAACGCTTCGAGCTGTGCGGCCAGCGCGGCACCGAACAGTTCGGACAGGTCGCCCGCACCGTTCAGGCGCTCGATGGCGGCCAGTACGGCGTCGATGTCGCCCGTGAAGTCGGCGAAACTTCCGCCCGCCGAGAAGACGGCGATCAGGGCGTTAACCGAGGCTTGGAGCTCGGCGGCGGCCGTGTCGGACAGGGCCAGCGTGTTGAAGCCGTCAAAGGCGCTCGCCACGCCGCCATCCGCGACGAAGGTCGAGAAGGCGAGCAGGATTTCGCGCTGTGCCGCAAAGGCTTCTTCGAGCAGTCCGGCACGTTCCAGCGCATCGATGAAGGTCACGAGCGATTCGGACGGGATCGTCAGGTCCGCGAGCGTGCCGCCATCGACAAGTGTCGCGATCAGCGACTGCAGGGCTTCGGTGTATTGCACGGCCAGTTCGTCGGAGAGACCGAAACTGGCCAGTCCGGAGAACTCGTCCGCGACGCCGCCCGCTTCCAGGAACTCGGCATAGGCGCGCAGCACTTCGGCCTGTGCGCCGAAGATCGACTCCAGCAGGCCGCTGCTGGTCAGCAGCTGGATGTAGCGGGACAGGATGTCCTGCGACAGGCCTTCGAATTCGGACGGCACGCCGCCGGACACGATGAAGCTGATATAGTCGGAAATCGCGGACTGGTAGAGTTCGATGATGTCCGCGCTGAGCGTGACATTGGCCGGGATGAACCGGGCCGGGTCGCCGCCGCCGCGCAGGAAGGCGAGGTAGTCGGCGATGAGACCTTGCTGGCCTTCACCCAGGCGCCCCAGCGCCCCGATGGTTTCGAGATAGGTCAGGTAGGCCTGCACGTCGAGCAGTCCGAGACCCTGGAAGTCCGTGGCGAAACCGCCCGTGGAGAGCAGTTCCAGATAGGTCGTCACGAGATTGGCGTAGACGGCTTGGAACTCCGCGATCTGCCCGCCGCCTGCGAGGAAGCGCAGATAGGCGTCGATGATTTCAGGAGACCCGCCTTGGAACGCCGCCGGGTTATTGAACCGCTGGGCGATAGCGTCCTGGAAGTTCAGGAGCGCTTCGACATTGGCCGGGATGGCCAACACGTTCAGGTCCGCCGCGCCTGTCCTGGCCGCGTCGAGGGACTGCGCCGCCTTCACGATGTCGGCGGAAGCGCCCAGCGCTGCGAGCGCTTCGCCGAGCGCGATCGGAATACCGTTCTCGGCCGCTGCAAGAACACCGCCCTGCTTGAGGTCCTTGACCGGGGTCACGGCCTGGACGCCGGCCGCGACAGTGCGGCGCGCGCCGTTGCCGTTGCTGCTCCACGCCTGTCCGCTCGTGTAGCTGCGTTCCGTCCCGCCGGAGCGCACCGTCGTGGTGCCGCCCAGAACGTGGCTGGTCGGGGCGCCGTTGGCGACCGTGACGGCCGCGCCGCCGCTGACGTCGATGATGTCGCCATTGGACGTCTGCACGGTGAACAGGCCGGAGCCGCTCATCACCGTGACGTTGCCGTCCCGCACGATGATCGTGCCGTCGTCCTGGACCGTGTAGTCGGCCTCGCCGACAAAGCTGACGATGGTGCCGTCGGGGAAACGCAGTTGCGTGGTTTCACCCGGGCCCTGCGATTGCGGTACGCCTTCGGGGATGGTCACGCCCGAGGGAAGGACCGTCGGGGCGGCCAGGGCCGGCACGGCCATGGCGGCAACGCCGGCAGCCGTAGCGGCCGTGAGCAGGAAGCGGTGGCGAAGTGTGTTGGTCTTGAAAGTCATGATCTTGTCTCTCGTATGTCTGGAAGTTTCAGTCGGGCTGGGCGCTAGAATTCGCGGCGCAGGCCGATGCTCACGGCGACGCGGTCGAAATCGTTCAGGGCGAAGTTGGACCAGTTGCGGGTGTAGCTGACCTGCGGGCGCAGGAAGGTGGCGTCGTCCAGGACGCGGACCTTGATCCCGGCCGTGATGTCGAGTTGCTCGTCCTCGCGTTCTGTGAGGAACAGCGGGTCGGGCGCATCGTGGCGACGGATCTGCCCCGTGACACCGCCAACCAGGCTGAACCGGTCGTTCAGACGCTTCTCCGCGCCTGCATTCACGCGGACGTAGTCGAACGACAGATGCTCGGTCAGCGGGCTCTTGGTTTCCTCGTGACCGATGGAGGCCGAGATGATGGCTTGGCGCAGGGCCAGCGACACACCCACGCCGTAGCGTTCTGCATCGCGCAGCGGGTCGTTGTCGAAGTTCAGGTCGAAGAATTCACCCGACACGCTGAGCGCGCGGCCACCGGACAGGGCCTTGGTGTACTGCGCCACCGCACCGGCGGACCGGCGGAACCCGTCGCCGCCCAGCCAGAACTGCTGGAGCTGGCCGGAAACAGAGACGACATCGCGCGACGCCAGCGTGTGACCCACGCCGACCGTGCCGGTCAGGGCTGTCTGGTTGAAGTCGGATTCGTTGAAGTTCTCGCGGTGGCTTGCCAGGGCAGAGCCGAAGACGCGCGTCTGGCGGTTCAGCGCCTTCACGCCGGACACGCCGCCGATCGCCTCGACGAAACCGCTTTCCGTGGAGCGCGCCGCCGCGCCCAGCGTCCCGGGGCCGAAAGCAGCGAAGAGCGGGATGACGATCTGGTTTTCATCCGTGGCGCCGTTGATGTTGCTGTCCCAGCCCGCCTTAACGTCGACGAAGCCGGAAACGGAGGACGCGCCGTCGATGGTGCGGCTGTAGTCACGCACAAGACTGTCTAAGCGCTGGCGGACGGGGTCCGGCAGGGACGGGTCGGCAACGACCGTGTCGAACTGCGCGCGGGCCGTGTCGATGTCTCCGGCGAGCGCATAGGCGCGGGCCAGTTCGGCGCGGGCCTGGGCATTGTCGGGCTGGACGGCGAGAACGCGCTGGAAGGCCAGGATGGCTTCGGTGTGGCGGCCCGTGTCGGCGGCGGCCAGGCCGAGCTGATAGTCGAAGTCGGGATTGCCCAGGCTCGACGCTTTCACGGCATCGAGGGCGGCATAGGCCGCCTGCGCATCGCCACTGGCCTGGAGTTGCTGCGCGGACGCCATGGCGGTCTGTCCGCTGCTGGAGAGCGTGACGGTCTGCGCCTGCGCGACCGGGGCCGACAAGAGGAGCGAGCCGCACGCGACGGCGCCCAGCAACAAAGTCCTGACCCGGTTGGCAGGTCTGGTGGTTTTCAACGGTCGAAACATGATTCCCTCGCAATCGACAGGATGAGCCAAATGGTTGGCGGACCTATCGAATGAGGAGGGAGGAACTGTCGTGTTACAAAC
>CAYULR010000080.1:2108-4372 GCA_964445685.1 uncultured Algimonas sp. | reverse complement strand
CGGTATCGGTCGGGCCGTCGGGCCTTGTCGTGTTACAAACCTTGTTAGGATTCGCGTAATGCAATTTTTTCAGGAAACACGGTGTTTCCCGCCGAATTTACGCAAGCGCGAACCCCCAACTGTTACAAATAGAGTAATTGTCGGCCCAGACCGTCAAAAGGGCTCGCATGATTGCGCGATTTGCGCTTGAGGCAGGCTCGCGGGCCCTAGTTCACCATCAAGGTGTAGCGCAGCGGCTCGGCACCGGAATGGGACAATTTGATCGTATGCGACTTGGACAGGAAAGGCATCCACTGGCAATGGGCGACGCCGTCCTGCGTCTGCGCACGGCACAGACTGTCCTCGCCGGACATGACTTCCAGCACACCATCTCGGTCCGTGTAGACCGTCACATCCGCGCCTTCTCCGCCTTCGAACACCATGGAGAATTCGGCTTCGCTCTCCACCAGGCCGGAGCGCATGACCGGGCCGCGCATGTGACCGCGCATGCCGGGACCGGGTTCGGGCTTGACCGCGTAGAGGCTTTCAATCTCGGAGACAGGATTGGCGGACGGGGCCAGTCCGCGCGGCGCGGCAGCCACCAGAAGGGCATGGGCGCGGTAGGCGTCTTCGCCGTCCAGCGAGCGGAGCGCTTCGACCAGGTCCGCGTGGCGCAGGGGCGGCTCGCCCGCGACTGCGGACGTACAGCCCAACAGCACGGCCACCGCGAAACAGGTCGGTCCCAGACCGCGTTTTCCCGCCATTCCAGCCATGATACCCTCCCTGCCGTCGCGACACATATGCGTCCGCGACTGCCTCTCTCTTGCCCCATTCGTGCGAACGCGGCAACCTCCCCATCATGGAGGGTGCAGCCGACACGACAGCCTTGCCCGACGGGAGCGCCCCGCGTCTTCTCGTCGTGGAAGATGACGACGCCGTGCGCGCACAGCTGGTCCGTGCCGCCGAAGCCGAAGGTCTCGACTGCAGGGACGTCGGCGACATCGCCTCTGCGGAGGCCTGTCTCGTGAGCGGTTTCGCGCCCGATATCTGCGTTCTGGACCGCGCCTTGCCGGACGGGGACGGGCTGTCGCTGATCGCGCGCCTGTCGGACACGGCCCTGCCGGGCCATTCCGTGCGGACGCTGGTCCTCTCCGCCCTTGGCGAGACGCGCCACCGCGTTGAAGGCCTCGATGCGGGCGCGGACGACTATCTGGTCAAACCGTTTGACGTCGCCGAATTGCGAGCCCGGCTGCGCGCCCTGTCGCGCCGCGTGAAGCGCACGGCCCGTCCGCGGATCACGCGCCATGGGCGTCTGGAGATCGACCGCTCCGCCCGCACGGCGCATGTCGCGAACCGCCACCTGAAACTCAGCCCGAAATCCTACGACCTGCTGCTCTACCTGTCCGACAATTACGCATCGCTCGTGACGCGGGCCATGTTGCTCGAACATGTGTGGAAGCTCAGCTTCGATCCGCAGACCAATGTGGTGGATGTCTCCATCAGCCGCCTGCGCCGCCAGTTCGCCGATCTGGGCGAGCCCGGCGCCATAACCAATGTGCGCGGACAGGGGTTCATCCTGAACCTCGAGCCGGAGCAGAAGACATGAGCGCGCCGGCCTCCGTCCTGTCGCGCCCATCCGCCGGCGTGCTCTGGAGCGCTGCGCTGGGACTGCTCTTGATCGTGGCGATCAGCCTGTTTGGGCTGGGCCTGCGCGGCACGGCGGAACTGGACCGCATGGTGGACCGCGACCTCGAAGCCCTCGTCATCGCCCACGAAGAAGGCGGGCCTGAGCGCGCGCAAGGTCTGATCGAGGAATTGCAGGCCAACCGCTTTGCGCTCCTGCCGGACTTCAGCGGGCGCATCGCAACCTTGGCCGAGGCCGGTTCGCTGGGCCTCGATGCGCGCGTGTCGGAACGCGGCACGGCAGAGCTGAGCGGGGAGCGTTCGCGCGCCCGCGCCGTGCTCGTCACGGAAGGGCGCGCCATCGTCGCCGCACGCTCGCTTGCTCCTCTTCGTTCCGAACTCATCCAGCTCGCTCTCGTACTGCTCGCCGCCGCCGGAGCCGCCATGGCGCTCGCCTGGACCCTGGTCGAGCGCAGCCGCCGCAAGCTGGCCCGCCGCGTCGACGCGCTGGCGGGTGCGATGCGCGACACGGTCCGACTGGGCGGTGCGCCGGACTTGCCCGCCTCGGACGCCAATGACGAACTCGACTACGTCGCGCGCACGGCCGGCGATGCCGCCGCGGTCGCGCGATAAGGAGGCCGGCGGCGGCGACCGGTGCGAGA
>CAYULR010000080.1:0-2098 GCA_964445685.1 uncultured Algimonas sp. | reverse complement strand
GGCTGGTGCAGCGCGCGGACGCGCACCGCGCTTTTTCCGAACAGCTGGCCCATGAGCTGCGCACGCCGCTGTCGCGCCTGTCCTCCTCTCTGCCGGATGACGGGTCGGATGACGGGGATGAGGCGACCGGGACCGTCAGGGCGCGCATCCTCGAAGTGTCTCAGGCCTTGGGAGACATGCTGGAACTCGCCTCCATCCGGAACGACGCCATCAACATGGAAAGCGGCATGGGCAGCCGGACACTGCAGCCGGGAAGCCCTGCGGAGATCGTGCGCGAAGTCGCGGAGATGTTCGAAGACGTGGCCGACGAGGCAGGGGTCACACTCAGCGTCCATGCGCAGGAGAAGACCCGCTTGCCCCTCGATGCGGGGCAGTTCCGCCGCCTTTGCGTCAACCTGATCGACAATGCGCTGCAACACGCCCCGTCAGGCCATCCGGTCGAGATCGCCGTGCAGCCGACCGAAAAGACGATATTGCGCGTCTCCAATCCCGGGCAATTCCCCGCCAAGCTGACCGAAGCGGGCCCGCAACGGTTCGAAACGTTCGGACAGGATGGAACGGGATTAGGCTTGGCCTTCGCGGACGCCATTGCAGGGTACCATGGCTGGTCCCTGCACCTGTCCAATCAGGACGGCCACGCCGTCGCCAGCGTGGAAGCTGCCTAGTCGAGCAGGCCCCGCCAGCGGGCCACCTGTTCCTGGACACGTGTGGGAGCCGTGCCGCCATAGCTCATCCGGCTGGACGCGGATGCCAACGGGCTGAGCACGGAATAGACATCACCCGTCAAGCGCGGCTCGACCTCCTGCATGTCGGCCAGTTCCAGCGCGTCGAGCGTCAGCCCCTTGCTTTCCGCCAGCGCCACGATGCGTCCCGTCACGTGGTGGGCGTCGCGGAAGGGCATGTCGAGATGCATCACCAGCCAGTCGGCCAGATCGGTCGCCGTGGAAAAGCCCGCGCCTGCCGCGTCGGCCAGCACGTCTTTGTTCGGTGTCATGTCCGCCACCATCCCCGTCATGGCGCGCAGGGCGAGTTCCAGCGATTCGAACGCTTCGAACACCGGCTCCTTGTCTTCCTGCATGTCCTTGGAATAGGCGAGCGGCAGGCCCTTCATCACGACGGAAAGCGCCGTGAGGCTTCCTAGGATGCGCCCGACCTTGGCCCGCACCAGTTCGGCTGCGTCCGGATTGCGCTTTTGCGGCATGATGGACGACCCGGTCGTGAAGGCATCCGTCAGGGTCACGAAGCGGAACTGGGCACTGGTCCAGATCACGATCTCTTCCGCCAGCCGGGACAGGTGCGTGGCGCAGATGGAGGCGGCGGAGAGCGCTTCCAGTGCGAAGTCGCGTGCGCTGACCGCGTCCAGACTGTTGGCCATGGGCCGGTCGAACCCGAGCGCTTCCGCCGTCATATCCCGGTCGATGGAATAGGGCGTTCCCGCCAGCGCCGCTGCCCCGAGCGGGCTTTCATTCATGCGGCTGCGGCAGTCGCGCATCCGGGACCGGTCCCGCGCGAACATCTCCAGATAGGCCATCATGTGGTGGCCGAAGGTAACGGGCTGCGCGCTTTGCAAATGGGTGAAGCCCGGCATGATCGTGTCGGTGTTGGCATCCGCCTGGTCGAGCAACGCGCCCATCAGCTGTGTCAGCAGCGCATCGAACAGATCGAGGCTTTTACGCGTCCAGAGGCGGAAGTCGGTCGCAACCTGATCGTTGCGAGAGCGCCCCGTGTGGAGCCGTCCGCCCGCTTCGCCGATCCGCTCCTTCAGTCGCGCTTCCACGTTCAGGTGGATGTCTTCCAGCTCTTCGGAGAACGGGAAGTCCCCTGCCTTGATCTCGGCCAGGATCGCGTCCAACCCGCCCAGGATGGCGTCGCGGTCATCCTCCGTGATGATGCCTTGGGCGGCGAGCATGGTGGCGTGGGCTTTGGATCCGGCAATGTCTTCGGCTGCAAGTTTCCGGTCGAACCCGATGGAGGCGTTGATCGCCTGCATGATGTCGGACGGGCGTGCGCTGAAACGCCCACCCCACATGCTCTGGCCTTTGCCCTTTTCAGGACCGCCGCCCGTTCCTATCTCGCTGCCCATGTCGTCGCTCTTTAC
>CAYULR010000079.1:9674-9936 GCA_964445685.1 uncultured Algimonas sp. | reverse complement strand
GCACGGATTCAACATGAGTTAGGTTAACTGTTGGTTACAGCAGTTTGGACGTGCCCATGAAACCGATGACCACTAGCAAGACATAGGTGACCCGCACCCAAAAGCGCGACCGGTCCATGACGGCGCGCAAGGGGACTTCCGTTTCGTCGCTCGATCCGCGTTCGACCAGGGTCATCAGGGCGGGACCCACGGGCTTGAACCGCACGTCGATCATGATGGCCGCGATGAAGATCAGTCCGAACAGGAAGGCTTTCCACGCCAG
>CAYULR010000079.1:0-9664 GCA_964445685.1 uncultured Algimonas sp. | reverse complement strand
GTCCGGCACGAGCGGTTCGTCCAGCACGAGGCTGACGAAGCCCAGATAGAGATAGCCCGCAGCGAGAGACCATTTCAGGATCATCTCGATCTTGCGCAGCTTGGCCGCGCGCGGGGTCTGCCCGGCCTTGTAGGCGGCCCAGACGAGGTAGAGCCATCCGGCGGAGACCGCCCAGGCCAGCGCCAGCGCCCAGCCGGGCAGCACCCAGTGTCCGCCCAGATGGGCCAGGGACAGCGAACTGCCGACCATCAGCGCCCACGCGGTGCGCGGGCCCATATCGACCATGACTAGCACCTTCAGCAGGGCGAGCCGCTGGTCGAGCGTGTAGTCCTCGCGCTTGCGGAACTGCCCGCCCAGCACGGCCACGCCCAGGTCTCCACCCAGCCAGAACACGTAGAGCAGGATGTGAAGGAAAAGCGCCCAGGTGTAGAGGTCCATCAGCTCAGCTCCTCAAGCTCGGTCAGTTCGTACCAGGTCTGCATGTAGCCTCCGACGCCGCCCTGCAGGAAGAAACCCTGCGCGTCGCGGGAGCACCAGAACTCGTAGGCCGGGTGTTCTTCGGGCAGGCCTTCCGCCGTGTCGACGATGGAGAATTTGCGCGCGTCGAACGTGCCCGCGCCGACCGTGACCGTCTCGTCTCCCTCATAGACGAAGCCGAAGCTCAGCGGGAACAGCTCCGGTCCCGTCGCGCCCCGGTGGTCGGGCGAGCTCATCATGGCGCGCTCGATCCGGATCTTTCCGGGGGCGGCGTCCAGCGGGAAGAGACGGCCGAGAAAGCCGTCATTGATGATGGCGTGGTGGCCGAACCAGGGCGTACGCGCTGTCAGCGGTATCTCCGCGCTGTTCGGCCCGGCCTTGGCGTTGTGGCCGTTGAAGCGGGCATGGCCGTCGTCGAAATTGA
Organism: uncultured Algimonas sp.; assembly: GCA_964445685.1. Taxonomy (GTDB): domain Bacteria; phylum Pseudomonadota; class Alphaproteobacteria; order Caulobacterales; family Maricaulaceae; genus Litorimonas. The sequence continues at coordinate 8,763 of CAYULR010000079.1, read as the reverse complement.
ACCAGCCGCAGCCCTCATAGACGCCGCCGACCGACAGGCGCGAAAAGCCGTCAATGGGCGCGATGGTGGCGGTCTCGAAGCTCGCCACCACGTCGCGAAGCACGTCCGGGGCGTCGTCGATCTCGGTGTGCGCATGCAGCACGGAGCTGCCGTCCGTCTGTTCGTGCAGGGTGAAGGTCTCGCGGCCCCGGTCCTCGTTCATCCGCTCCGGCTTGCGCGACGTGTAGGCGATGCGCCCGCGCCATGTGCGGTGGGTTCTCATAAGGTCACGACCGCCTTGCCGACATTCTTCCCGCGGACGAGCCGTTCCATCAGGCCGCCCGCTTCTTCGAGGCCGTGGACCTCGTCATGCTTGTACTTGATCGCGCCCGACTTGACGTGCGGTGCGACCTCGGCGCGGAACTCGTCCCACTGGTCGTAATAGTCATAGACGACGAGGCCCATCACCTGCGCGCGCTTGCCGACGATCATGCCGACAGACGTCATGGCGGGCGGGCCGCCGTGATAGTGCCCGGCCAGGCCGCAAAGCACCACCCGGCCGTAGAGGTTGAGGTTCTGCATGGCGAGGCCCAGCATCTGGTCGCCGACATTCTCAAAATGGACATCCAGACCCCGGGGCAGGGCGTCTTTCAGGCCAGCCTCCCAGCCGTCCTGCTTGTAGTCGAGGCAGGCATCGAACCCGAACGTGTCCGTCGCCAGCGCGCACTTTTCCGGGCCACCTGCAATGCCGACCGTGCGCGCCGCGCCGCGCGTCTTGGCGATCTGCGCGGCCGTTGCGCCGACTGGGCCGGATGCGGCGTCGACCATGAAGGTCTCGCCGTCCTTGATCTCCGCCAGCTGCGTGACGCCCGCCCACGCCGTCAGGCCCGGCATGCCCAGTACGCCGATATAGGCGTCGAGCGGGGCCGCCTCCGGGTCGATCTTCTGACAGTCGCAGGACGAGACCGCGACGATCTCCGCCCAGCCGCCTTCCATGGAATGGACGTGGTCGCCGACGCTCAGGACCTCGGACCGGCTCTCGATCACTTCGCCGACCACACCGCCGGGAATGAGGCCGCTGCCGGGTTCCGGCGCGGGCTCGCCCATATGGTGCCCGCGCAGGCGCGTGCCCACATAGGGGTCGAGCGAGATGTGCTTGACGCGCACCAGCACGCCCTTGTCGGGGCAGGCGGGAGTGTCCGCTTCGATCAGCTCGAAATCGGCCGCGACGGGCTTGTCCGTCAGCGCGTGTTTGAGAACGACCTGCTTCATGTTTCGACAATCTCGTAGAGCGTCCCGTCGGGGGACGCGGTGGTGAAGGCGCGTTTGCCGCCATAGAGGATGCCCGGCGGGGTGATGGCCGTCGCGCCCGTGCGCTCCAGCACCGTGTCGAACTCCGGATGGTGCAGCGTGGCGGCGGCGATGCCGGGATAGAGCTCCCCTTCGCGGCGCGGACGCAGCGTGGAGCCTTCGGGATACTGATCGACTTCGAGGAAGCAGTCGCGGCCATGGGTGACGGTCGCCAGCGCGTGCTGCGTCCCGTCCGCCAGCCCGTGCGCCTTGTTGATCATGGTGTAATTGATTTCCATGGTCCGCCCCGGCGACAGCAGCAGCGTTTCGCCCAGCCAGGCCAGTTCACGCTCCATGTCGCTGGAGCCCGCCACGAGTATGAACAGGCTGTCGATCAGGCTGTCCGCACGCGGCAGGTCGTATTGCGGCATGTCTTCGTTGATCTGGGTGAGGTAGACCACCTCCCGGTCCGGTCCCATCACCTGCATGGGGTAGATGGCGTCCAGGCCCGGAATACGCTTGGGCGGGCCGATGATGTCGAACGGGCTTTCCATCATGCGCGCGTTCACCGCGTCCGTGTCCTGCGTGCAGATCTCGACCGCGTTCCAGCCATAGGACTTCAGCGGTTCGTAGTCGGGATGCGCCTCCTGCTCGACGAAGCGCAGAAAGACCCCGCGCCCGGAGGCGGGCCGCAGCACGGCCTGGCGCTTCCAACCCGCGAGCGGTGCGTTCCAGCTCTGCGCTACATCGGCGTGGAGCGTGCCCTCTTCGACCAACTCGTAGTCGAGCCACTTCATGTACCACTCGATGGACCGGTCGAGGTCGGAGGAGGCGAGGGTGGCGGCTCTGATGAGGTGCACTTTACTTCGCCTTGTTCAGGCCGAGCGAACCCGCGTTCACCAGCCCGTCCGGGTCGAGCATCCGCTTAATGCCTTCCAGCACGCCCTTGGTCTCGTCGGACATGTTCTCGTGATACGGGTAGGTCCGGCCGATCTGGAAGTGGGCGGCGCCGAACTCCGTGAAGATGTCCATGACGTTCTGGCGGGCCTTGGTCACCAGCGCCGTCGCCGCCGGGTTCGCCTCGAACCGCTTGGCGCGTTTCAGCGTGGCGACGTCGACCGTTTGTTCGTGGATCGGGTGGATTTCCTCTGGCCAGATGAAGACGGGCTCCACCAGGTAGCCGTTGGTCGACAGTGTCGTTAGCAGGTAGCCCGTCGTGATGTCGTGCGCATCCATCTCCGGCTTCATCTCGGCGAACATCTTGTCCATCGCCGCGACGCAGGCCGGGCCGTCGCCCATCGATACGATTCCGTGGATCGGCACCCAACGCTCGCCTTGCGGGCCGAGGATGGAATTGAGCGGGCCGAACGGGTTGGTGCGCATGATCTTCGGGATGGAATTCTCGATGGCCTTGCCGCCGTGGCGCTCGGCGATCTCGGTCAGGCGGTCCATCTTCCCGGAAACTTCGCCCTTGGAATAGCCTTCCACGATCCAATGCAGGCTGTAGGCGGCATCGTCGATGAAGCTGCGGCCCGACAGCACGACCTTCGCGCCATCCTTAAGGCCCTTCATCAACCCGCCCTTGCCCTTGGTGATGACATTGCCGAGCGTCTTGAAGTCGGCCGCGAGCGAGGCGCGCTTCATCCGCACGACCTGCAGGTTGGGATCGAACCCGAACAGCTCGCAGGCAAAGCCCAAACGTCCCATCTCCGCCATGGCTTCCGCCCAGTCATGCGCGCTCTCGAACTCGTAGCTGGCATGGTCTTCGTGGGTGGGCAGCGGGATCAGGCGCAGCGTGGCTTCGGCCTTGTATCCGAACGCGCCCGCATCGGCGAGGAACAGCCCCGTCAGGTCGGGGCCGTATTGACGCCAGAACGGCTTGCCCTTGGGGCTCGCCGCCGTGCCGGTTTTCACGATGGTCCCGTCCGCGAGAACGACGGTCAGGGACGTAACAGAATCGGTCGACGGCCCATGCGACCCCGCGCCGAAGAAGGCATTGTTCTGCGACAGCCCACCGCCAATGGTGGAGGACAGGCCCGAAAGCGGTCCCCAGAACGGCGTGCGCAGGCCGAGCGGGGAGAGGGCCTCATAGAGTTCCGCCCACGTCACACCCGCCTGCACGGTGACGGTCATGTCCTTTTCGTTGATGTCAACGATCCGGTTCATCTTTGACAGGTCCAGCATCGCCGTGCCCGTGCGGTCCGGTGTGTAGCCCTTGGTGTAGCTCATGCCGCCGCCGCGCGGGTTCAGCGGCATCTTCGCCCGGTGCGCCACGCCGACCGCGTCGGCCAGCTGTTGCGTGGTGGTGGGCGTGATGACCACGTCCGCCATCTCGCCCTTGGCCCAGATGTCCTCGGAAAAGAGTGCGCGGTCCGCATCGGCCTCGCTCAGCCCGTCCGTTCCGAGGATTTGCGTCAGAGTGTCGATCACAGCGTTGGTCATGCGGTCTTCCTAGGGCGGGCGCGGCGCGGCGTCTTGGCGTGCGTCAATCGTTACTCCCGGCGCTCCTCGCACAGGGTGCGACGGATGAGCGCTCCGTCCTTCACGAAATGCCAGGTCCTCGACCGCAATCCGTTCACGGGCGGCAGGATGATTTCCCAGAACACGACGCCTGGCAGGTCCTTCCGGTCCAGATGCAGCAGGATCAACCCGTCCTTCGTCTCCCAGGCGGAGCCGGAGAAGGTCGGCTCGTCCCACCAGAGGCGTCCGTCGTGGAACGTGCCTTCCAGCACGGCCTTGTCCACGCGGCCATCGTCATGGGTGAAGGTATTGCGCTGGATATAGGCGAAGGGACCGCCGTCCGGGAATTCACAGACGACATGGCTGGCATGCGACTCGATGGGGCGGGCGTCTGCGTCGAGGTGCGTGTAGCGCCCCATCCACACCCCTTCATGCGCCCGCATGGACGGCATGGCGGCGTGGAAGTCCTCGTGGGAATTTGCGCGGTGAGGCATGTTTGCAACAGTCCGCTGCCAAAGACGCTAATCATTTGTTTCAAGTCAAAAACGCTTCCGTGCACTCCTTCTTAAGCGGAAGGTGCAAGTCCGGGCGCTTTCCAAGAATTCGGGCCGCAACAGGGGATCAGGTGGGGAAGCCTGCTCCAAACGGGACCGCATTGTTAATCGTGACACCGCTCGGGAAGGCGGACCGTCACAGGGTCTTAAGGAGCACAGACCATGCCGACCAAACCAACCTTCAAGCGCCTCGCGCGAACGACGTCCATCGCCGCCCTGGCCGGAGCGATGCTGTTGCCCACCAGCGCCTTCGCGCAGATCGACGAAGTCATCACCACGGCGCAGCGCCGCGTCGAGACCACGCAGGACGTGCCCGTCGCGGTCACCGTGCTGAACGCCGAAGACCTCGAAATCCGCCAGATCGAAGAGACGCTGGACATTGCCAGCTTCGTTCCGAACCTGAACCTGGGCACCAACACCGGCACGGCCAACGCCGCCCGCATCTTCCTGCGCGGCATCGGCGAAGACGAAAGCCGCGGCCTGGTCGAGCCCGCCGTCGGAACCTATGTGGACGGCGTCTATTACGGACGCCTGGTCGGCTCGCTCCTGGACCTCGTCGATCTGGAACAGATCGAAGTCCTGCGCGGACCCCAAGGCACGCTCTACGGCCGAAACTCCAATGGCGGTGCGCTGAAGATCACGACGGTCAAGCCCAACACGGATTCGTTCGGCGGCAATGCCCGCGTCACCTACGGCAATAATGACCGCTTCGACGTCAAAGGCAGCGTCAACCTGCCCATCGGCGAGAATACGGCGGTGCGCGTGTCCGGTCTCTACAAGACGCGTGACGGCTTCTTCGACATCAATTCGAACGGCACGCTGGCCGGGCAAGGCGTGGAAGAGGTCGGCGATCTCGACACGCTCGCCTTCCGTGGCTCGCTCAGCCACGACTTCGGCAACTGGAACGTCCTGCTGATCGCGGATTACACGGACGATGACAGCGACCCCATCCCGTCCACCGTCATCGATTCGCTCGATGCGGATGGCGACCTGTTCACGGTCGAACCCGCTCCGGGCACGTCCTGCGTGGATGCCGGTCCGGCGACCGCCCCCGCCGGCGCCTTCCAGTTCACCCGTCCCGTCGGTTGCTTTGCCGGCTTCTCCAACGAGACCAAGAGCCGGGGCCTGTCGGGCACAATCACGGGCGATGTGGGCCAGTTCACGGTCCAGTCCATCACGGCCTTCCGCCGCCTGGACGACAATCTGTCGACCCATATCGGCTTCCCGTTCCAGCAGGCCACCGACCAGGAGCAGATCAGCCAGGAATTCACGGCCAGCTCCAACTTCGACGGGGCGTTCAACTTCGTCACGGGTGTCTACTACTTCAAGGAAGACCTGAACCTCGACTCGGCCTTCGTCTTCCCGTTCCGCGTCGCGGCAGACGTGGAAAGCTACGCCATCTTCGGCCAGGGCGAGCTGCGCGCCGGGGACTTCACCCTGACGGGCGGCATCCGCTACACGGATGAAGACCGCGACTTCCAGGGCATCAACTTCGCCTCGGGCTTCAACAACCAGGTCGATGCAGGCGGCGACAATGTCAGCTACACGGCCAAAGTCGATTACGACCTGAACGAAGAACTGCTGCTCTACGCGTCCTACTCGACGGGCTTCAAAGGCGCGTCCGTGTCGCCGGATTGCTTCAACCCGCTCTCCTGCTTCCTGTCCACGGAAGAGGAAACGGTCGACACGATCGAGCTGGGCTTCAAGTCGCAGTTCGCGCGCGACCGCGTCCGCTTCAACGGCACATACTTCAACAACCAGTATGACAACCTGCAGATCGGCGCGACCGTCGGTGCGGGACAGTTCACACGCTTCAGCGTGCCGCAAACGGACATTCAGGGTCTGGAGTTCGAATTGACCTTCGCTCCGACGGACCGGTTCGAGCTGTCGGCCAATCTGGGCCTTCTGGACGCGGAGTATGACGACGTGACCAGCGGCCAGATCGACCCCGGTTCCGGTGTCGACCGCGTCATCAACGGCTTGACGAACCTCGGCGCGGGCTGCCCCGGCGGCGTGGCGACGGAAGCCTGCGCCCTGGCGTTGGAGCTGAAGAACGCCCCGTCCTACAAGGCGAACTTCGCGGCGACCTACTTCCAGCCCATGCCGAATGGCGAGCTGGTCCTGTCGGGCGACATCTCGTTCGAGGATGACAGCTTCAGCCTCGTCGCCAACTCTCCGGCCAGCGCGGCGTCGGACATTCCGACTCTCGCCAATGCGCGCATCGCCTACCGTCCGGACAATGCCGGATGGTCCGTCGCGCTCTGGGCCCGCAACATCACGGATGAAGAATATTTCCGCGCTGGAACGGGCAATGGAAACGCCGTCTACGCGTCCGAACCCGCCACATACGGCGTGGACCTCGGCTTCGAATTCTGATCCGTCCAAGCCGGACTTTGATTTCGGGCAGTCGCATTCCGGTGCGGCTGCCCTAATTGTATGACGATGGCCCGCACTGCATTCGACAAGATCTGGGACGCGCACCGCGTGAGCACGCTCGCCTCGGGCGAGGACCTGATCGCCATCGACCGGGTCTTCCTCCACGAACGCACGGGCAGCGTGGCGCTGGAAAGCCTGCTGGCCTCTGGCCGCAAACCGCTCGACCCGTCGCGCGTCTTCTGCACCATGGACCATATCGTCAGCACCGAAGAAGGCCGGGGGCGTTACGATGCACGCACGCCGGGCGGCGACGTCTTCATTACCGCCACCCGCGCGGCGGCCGCCAAGACGGGCATCAATCTTATCGACGTGGACAGCGAGGACCAAGGCATCGTCCACGTCATCAGCCCCGAACTCGGCATCGCGCAGCCCGGCCTGACGCTGGTCTGCCCGGACAGCCACACATGCAGTCAGGGCGCGCTGGGCGCGGCGGCGTGGGGCATCGGTTCCACGGATGCTGAGCATGCCATGGCGACGGGCACGCTGCGCCTGAAACGTCCGCCGCAGATGCGCATCCGCGTGGACGGTCGGCTGCGCGACGGCATCACGGCGAAGGATTTGATCCTGCACATCATCAGCACGCTGGGCGCGGACGGCGCGAAGCGCTGTGCGGTGGAATTCTGCGGCGAAGCGGTCGAGGCGCTGGACGTGGAAGGGCGGCTGACGCTCTGCAACATGGCGGTCGAGATGGCCGCCTTCACCGCCATCGTCGCGTCGGACGCGGTGACGTTCGACTATCTTCAAGGCCGACGCTTCGCGCCGAAGGGCGAGGCGTGGGACGCGGCGGTCGCCCACTGGAAGACGCTCATCTCCGACAATGGCGCGAGTTTCGATTACGAACACATCTTCAACGCCGCAGACGTCGGTCACACGGTGACGTGGGGCACGTCGCCGGGGCAGGCGGCGGCGCTGGATCAGGCATCGGGCGCATCGGACTATATGGATCTGGACGACGGAATGCCCCTCGAAGGCCTGCCCATTGGCGGGGCCTTCATCGGGTCCTGCACCAATGCGCGCATCAGCGACCTGCGCGCCGCCGCCGACGTGCTGCGCGACCGCACGGTCGCGGACGGTGTCACGGCCATCTGCGTGCCGGGGTCGATGGCGGTCAGGCGGCAGGCCGAGGAAGAAGGGCTGGACACGGTGTTCAAGGCGGCCGGGTTCGAATGGGGCTCGGCTGGGTGTGCCTTCTGCTTCTATGCAGGCGGTCGGACCTTCGCGCCCGGAACGCGAGTGGTCAGTTCCACCAACCGCAACTTCGAAGGCCGTCAGGGACCGGGTGTGCGCACGCACCTTGCCAGCCCTGCGGTTGTCGCCGCGAGCGCGGTCGCCGGACGGATCGCGGCGCCATGAACGCGCCTTTCACTACTCACACCGGCATTGCCGCGCCGATGCGCCTGCCCAATATCGACACCGACCAGATCATTCCGTCGCGCGAGATGAAGACCGTGCTGCTGGGCGGGGCGAATTTCGGCTGCGGCAGCTCGCGCGAACATGCGGTCTGGGCGCTGAAGGAATACGGCATCCGCGCCGTGATCGCGCCAAGCTTCGGCGAGATTTTCCACGGGAACATGATCGGCAACGGGCTGTTGCCCATACAGCTGCCGGACGCGGTGATCGATACGCTGCCGCACGAGGTCGAGATCGACCTGCCCGCGCAGACGGTGAACGGCCACCGCTTCGAGATCGGGGCGGGCGCCAAGCGCAGGCTCGTGGAAGGCTTGGACGCCATCGCCGAAACGTTGCAGGAAGACGCCGCGATCCGGGCGTGGTTGGCGAAGGATGAGGAGGCGAGGCCGTGGGTGTATTAAGCTCAATGCGAGGAAGTGTCCCCGGCATTCACTGCCGGGGCCTCTATCGGTCGTCGTCTCACATAGGCTTGTCCAGCCGCTTGCAAGCCAAGCCAGAGGCCCCGGCAACATGTGCCGGGGACAAGGGTTTGATAATGGGTTTGACGGCGCTCGCCCTTGCCGCCTGCCAGACTACGCCCGCCACCGATCCTGTCCCCGAAACCCGCACCCCCGTCGTCACCCAAGCTTGGGAC
>CAYULR010000078.1:2150-10059 GCA_964445685.1 uncultured Algimonas sp. | reverse complement strand
TCACAGGAGTCTGCGAATACCGAAATTCGCCTCACAGGTTAGCGACATTCAATCCAACCCTGGAATATGGTTTGTTATTTGTTAACGCTTAGGGTTGTGCCCTGGCAGGGATCTGCGTCCCGGAAAGCGAACGATGAAACGCACTCTTCTCATATCTGCCGCCACGGCCTTTGCGGCTCCCGCCCTTTTCGCGGCCACGCCCGCCCACGCGGTCTGCAACAGCTGGAGCGGGTTCACCTGCACGAGCGGCAGTCCGGCCTTTGGAACGCGGTCCTACGCGCCGCGCCGCACGGTGACGTCGAGCTATCGCACGCAGCCCCCTATCCGCAGCTACAGCCCCGCGCCGGTCCGCTCGGTCGGCTACAGCCACGGCAGCAGCCGCTCCGTCTGGCAACGCGAGCAGGTCGACTGCCCGTCCGGCACGACACGGCAGCCGGACGGAACGTGTCTGCAGCAGGGCCGATTCGGCCGCAGCTTCGGGACGTCCTATGGCGGCTCGCGCATTTCGGGCAGCACGATCAGCCGCTCCTACGGCGCGTCGCCGTTCATCGGGTCCGCCTACACCACACCGTCCTACAGTGCTACGGTGCGCAGCATCTCCACGAGCCATTCGTCCGGATATTCTTCTGGATTTCCGGGCAGCTTTTCAGGCGGCTTCTCCGGCGGCGTGTCGGGCAGCGTCATTGGCGGCGACGTGCTGCCCTGCCCGCCCGGAACCACGCCGCAGCCGGACCGCTCCTGCCTTGTGACGGGTGGGAACCTGCGCCTTCCCGCCCAGCAGGTCGCGCCGCAATTCCTGCACAACACCCGCTATCCGTCGCAAGGCTACAGCACCGCCTACGGCACGCCGGTGACGTCGCAGCCGCTGCACTACACGCAACCCACGACATTCACGCCGACGCCGAACTACATCCAGCCGCAGGCCGCCTCGTCGTGGAACCTGCCGCACAACCAGCCCGCCCCCGCCCCGCCCCTTCCGCAGGTGCCGGGCAATGGCAACGGACCGACCGTCGTCGTCTACGCCATCGGCATGCAATAGGGCGTTCCCAAGAAGTTAACAGAAGGTTCAGAAACGGTTCATCCGCTTGCGTGTTAACGGAACATCGAACGATCTGACCTGTTGTTGAGCCAGACCCAAACAAGGAGCCTGTCATGTTCAAGACCCTCGCCACCTCCACCGCGCTGCTCGGCGCGATCGCCTTCGCGCCCAACCTCGCGCACGCGCAATACTACTCCTCGGGCTCTAACGACCGCGTGGTCGGCGGGCTCGTCGGCGGCACGGTCGGCTCCGTAATCGGCCGCACGGTCGCCGGCAGCGGCAACCGCACCGAAGGCGCCATCATCGGCGGCGTCCTGGGCGGTGTCGTCGGCACAGCCGTGGGCGACAACCGCGCGCAGTCGCGCCGCTACTCGCAGCCCTATTACGGCGGAAACGTCGGCTACGCCCAGCCGCCGCGCGTTACCTATTCGCAACCTACCTACTCGCAGCCGACCTATTACAGCCAGCCGCGCTACTCCTACTCGCAACCCCGCTACAGCTACTCGCAGCCGAGCTATTCCTACAGCCAGCCGCGCTACAGCTATTCCCAGCCTAGCTATAGCCGCCCGGTCTATTCGCAGCCGCGCTATTCCTACTCGCAGCCCAGCTACTCGCGCCGCAGCACCAACAACCAGATCATCGGCGGCATCGCCGGCGGTACGGTCGGTTCGGTCATCGGCCGCACGGTCGCCGGCAGCGGCAACCGCACCGAAGGCGCCATCATCGGCGGCCTGATCGGTGGCACGCTGGGCACGGCCGTGGGCCAGCGCAGCGCGCGCTCGTCCAGCGGCTACCGCACCTACTCGCAGCCGAGCTACAGCACTTACACGGCGCCGCGCACGACCTACGGCAGCAGCCACTATGGCGGTTCCACCTACAATGTCGGCCACAGCAGCGTTTCCAACTGCCCGGCTGGGACACGCTCCAAGCGCGACCCCTACACGGGCAGCACGGTCTGCGTCGTCAACTAGGACAGACCTCTTCTTTGCCGAATACGAAAAGGCCCGGCATTGCGCCGGGCCTTTTTTGTTGGTCGGAAGAAAACGCGCCTAGCGTTTGAAGCGCACCTTGGAGAGGAAGCCGTCGCTGACGTCCCGGATATCCGGGTTGCCGTAGACGTTGATTTCGCCAATGCCGCCGACATCGGCTTCGACGCTGCGCGTGGCGTGGACAGCCAATTCGCCGACGCCGCCCATATCCGCCACGACCGTGTCGCAGACCAGGTCGCGCGCATCGACTTCGCCGACACCGGCCACGTCGATGTCGAGCGTGCCGCACGTGCCGTTCAGTTCCAGATCGCCCACGCCCGCGACGTCCACATCGACATCCCCGCCCTGGAAGGCGGAGACCTCTCCGGTCGCCACACCCGCGACGTCCAGGTCGCGCAATTGCGGCATGGTCACCACGACGAGCGTCGCGGAGTTGTTCTTCTTGCGGCCGTTCGAGCGCTTTTCGTCGTCACGGCTGAGAATGAGCGTATCGCCGTCCAGCCGGACTTCCAGCCGTTCGGCCTGGCGGGGCGTGGCTTCGGTGCGGACGGAGAAGCTGTCGCCCGCGCGGATGTCGAGCTCGAACACGCCTTCGACATCGATGGAATCAAAGCCGGAGAAGTCGTAGCTCGCGACAACGCTGCGCTTGTCCGATTTGTCGTGATCGTGGTCGCCCTTGTGGTTGTGGGCAAAGGCGTGGCCCGCGCCCACGAGAATCAAGGCCGTGGCACTGGCGGTCTGGATGAATTTGTTCATGTGTCGTCTCCTTATCGCTAAACGATAATAAACGACATGTGTCGTGTCAAGACGCTTCGAGCGTTGTTCAGAGCGTCTCGTGGAAGCGGTAGGGCTTGCCTTGGGCTTCGCCCTGGATTTCGTCCTCCTGCATGACGACACGGCCGTCGATGATGGTGTGCGTCGGCCAGCCCGTGACCTCGCGCCCGTCATAGGGCGTCCAGCCAGAGCGGTTCGCTTGGTCCTCGTCGCGGATTGTGCGTTTGGCCTTCAGGTCGACGATGGTGATGTCGGCGTCGTAGCCCACGGCCAGACGGCCCTTGCCCACCACGCCCCAGACGCGGTTCACGCCGTGGGTGGTCAGGTCCACGAACCGTTCCAGCGTCAGCGCGCCCTTGCTGACCCAGTCGAGCATGAGCGGCACGAAGGTCTGCACGCCCGGCATGCCCGAAGGAGAAGCCGGATAAGGCATGGCCTTTTCGTCCTGAGTGTGCGGGGCGTGGTCCGTGCCCATGATGTCGAACGTCCCGTTGCGCACGCCTTCCCAGAGGCCTTGCGCGTTCTCGAAGTCGCGGATGGGCGGGTTCTGCTGCGCCCGGCCTTCCAGCGTCTCGTACGCCTCGGGGCCATAGAGCGTGAGGTGGTTGGGCAGGATCTCGCAGGTCACGAGATCCTTGTTCGCGGCCAGCAGAGGCACTTCCTCGGCCGTGGAGATGTGCAGAACGTGAATGCGCTTGTTCGCCTCGCGCGCCATGCGGATCAGGCGGCGCGTGGAGATGAGCGCGCTTTCCTTGTCGCGCACGTCTGTGTGGCTGGTCCAATCGCCTTCGCGAGCAAGGTGACGCCGCTCCGCCATGCGGTCTTCGTCCTCGCTGTGGAAGCTGGCGCGGCGGTTGATGCTGCTCAGCACACGGCGCAGGCCCTCATCGTCGGCGATCAGCAAGTCGCCTGTGGACGCCCCCATGAACACCTTCACCCCGCAACAGCCGGGCAGCCGTTCCAGCTCGCCTAGATGGTCCGCATTGGCGTGTGTGCCGCCCACATAGAAGGCGTGGTTGCAGAACATGCCGCCATGGTCGACCTTGCCCGCCGCGCGGTCGAGCTTGTCCTGCAGCATGGCCGCCGTGGACGTCGTCGGGTTGGTGTTGGGCATTTCGAACACGCCCGTTACACCGCCCAGCACCGCGCCCATGGAGCCGGTGCGCAGGTCTTCCTTGTGCGTCGGTCCGGGTTCGCGGAAGTGGACCTGGCTGTCGATGATGCCGGGCAGGACGTGCAGCCCGGTCGCGTCCACGACCTCGCCCGCGCTGGCTTGGCCGAGCGATCCGATTGCGGCGATCTTGCCGTCGCGGATGCCGACATCGGCCTCCATCCGCCCGTTCTGGTTCACCACCGTGCCGCCGCGGATGATCATGTCGTAGGTCTGGGTCATGCCCCTTCCCTAGCCAATGCGTCGCAGCGGGGCGACTCCCTTTGCGGCTCTCTGCTGCGTATAAAGCCCCATGAGCCCCGAAGCCCTTTCCGCGCGCTGGCTGTCCCTGCGCTGCTGGCTGATCCGCACCGTATTGCCGGCGGCGGGGTCATTGCTTGCGGTGCTGCTGCTTTTGCGCGCGATCGAGCCCAACCCGGTGACGCTGGACCACACGGCGGTGCTGGTCGGGTTCAGCGCGCTCTACTTCGTGCTGTTCCGGGGCGGTCACATCCTGATGATCCGCAGCCTGCACGGCGACATGATGAAAAAACACCAGGAGGCCTACCGCGAGAAGCTGGCCGCGTTCGATGCGGGACAGCTGCGGCGGCGCAATCTGGGCTTCACGCTGGCGCGGGTGAAACGCGACATCCTGATGGACGCGCACGAAAAGGCCCAGCGGGAGACTGACCGCCTGTACGGTCGCAAATAGGGCTGATTCCATACACAGGTCCGGACCGTGCAATGCGCCCCCCAGCGCGCTATATAAGGCCCATGGAGAAGTCCCTCCGATCCCTGCTCGACTGGTACGAGCGCGCTGGCGTGGAAGTGCCGGACCTGCCGCTGGAGCGGTCGGTCCGCCGTGTGCGCCCCAAGCCCGCCGCGAGCGCCGCCCCGCCGCCGCCGCTCGCGCCTAAGCCGGACCGTTTCCAGCTCGTCGACCCCGCCCCCATCGCGACGGCCTGCAAGACGATTGCGGAGCTGAAGGCCGCGCTGGACGTCTTCGACGCGGGCGCGCTGTCGGATGGTGCGCGTCAGGCCGTGCTGTCACGGGGCAACCCGGAGGCCGACCTGATGGTCATCGGCGAAGCGCCAGGTCGGGACGAAGACCGCGAGGGCCTACCCTTCGTGGGACGGTCGGGGCAGCTGCTCGACAAGATGCTCGGCGCGATTGGGTTGAAGTCCGGGCATGGTGAGGAGGACGATGTCTATGTCGGCAATGTCTGCTTCTGGCGCCCGCCCAACAACCGCAAGCCCGACCCGGACGAGCTGGAGCTCTGCCGCCCCTTCGTGAACCGCCATATCGAACTGGCCAAGCCAAAAGTGATCCTGCTGGCGGGCGGCACGGCCATGCAGGTCATGACCGGCGTGACGGGCATCATGAAGAACCGGGGGCAATGGCAAAGCGTCAACCTTGGCGGCGGGGACATCCCGACCCTGCCGATCTACCACCCGGCGTTCTTGCTGCGCCAGCCCGCGTTGAAGGCGGAGGCGTGGCAGGATCTGCTGACGCTGCGGGAGAAGCTGGCGGGGTTACAGTAGTAAGCCCTGACGCTTGCCCAAACGCCGTCCCCGGCAGTCATTGCCGGGGTCAGTCAGCCTGCGTCTTCACACGTCGCGTTTTGTGGAGAAGGCTCAGACCAGGCCCCGGCAATAAATGCCGGGGACGTGCTACGACTTTAGCGTCCTGACTCTGTTCAGAGCCTTCCACCCCGGCACACCCCTTGCTACGCCCCCTTCCATGAAACGCGTCGCCCTTCTCCTGCCCGTCCTCCTCGCCGCTTGCGCGGAGCAACCTGCCGTGCCGGACACGCCCACACCGCCCCTGGCAACCGACACCTTTCTCGAAGGCCTAAAGGCCGACTTCCCCGTCACCCTGTCGCCTATCGCGGACGGCGTCTGGGTTCACACGACCAATTACCGCCTGCCCGGACAGGCGGCCATCGCGTCGAACGGGCTGGCCGTGGTGGATGACGGGGCCGTGACGCTGGTGGACGGGGCGTGGGGCGAACTGGCGACCGTCGCGCTGCTGGAAGCCGTGCGCGAAGAAGCCGGCCTGCCCGTCACGCGCATGATCGTCACCACGCACGGCGCGGGCCGCACGCAGGGCGTGGACGCCGCCGAACGCGCGGGCGTCGAAGTCTTCACCCACCCCGACACGCCGCGCTTGGCGGCGGAAGCGGGCCTGCCCGTTCCCAACACATCGGTCGCCGCCTTGGCCGAGCCGCAGTCGCGCACGCGCGTGGGCCGCGTCGAGGTCGCCTATCCAGGCCCGAACGGTGCGCCGGACGGGCTGATCGCCTACCTGCCAGAAGCGGGCATCCTCTATGGTGGCAGCGCGATTCGCGGAGCAGGATCGGAGACGTTGGGCCTGACACAAGGCGCGGATCTGGCGGCGTGGCGCGAGAGCCTGGCCTGGATCAAGCAGACCTACCCGGAGACCAAGACGGTTGTACCGGGACGCGGCAAGGGCGCGAATTTGAGCCTCGTCGATGCAACGGCGGCCCTGATCGACGCGCAGGACGAGGGCTAGCGCCGCCGGTCCGCCTTCCAGGCCGCAAGGCCTTCCGCATCGTCCACGTCCGTCAGCGTGCGCAGCCGCGCGACGGGCGCGTTCAGGCGTTTCTCCAGATCGGACAAAGTGTGCTCGCTCGACCAGCGCACGCCGTCGAACACGCCCGGCGACAGGGGCGCGACCGCCGCCATCAGCCAGAAGCCGCCATCGCTGGCCGGGCCGAAGACAAAGGGCGCGGACCGCAACGCGGCGAGCGCCTCCGCTATGTCGCGCGCGCCCACTTGCGGGCAGTCCGTGCCGATGACGATCACAGGGCGCCTCGGGCCGGAGAAGACCTCGGCCAGACGCGGCGACAGCGATCCCGTCGGCTGCGGCCTTTGCGGGTAGGCGTCCCAGGCGGGAACCTGGCCGACCGCGCTGGCGGGCGCGACGTAGAGCGTCGTGTTCCAGCGCGGGTCCTGCACCTGCCGCAGCACGCGCGCCGTCATGGTCCGGTAGAGACGCTGCGCATGGGTCGCGCCGATGCCCTTGGCCAGGCGCGTCTTGGCAGCGCCCATGCCGGGCTTCTTGGCGAAGACGTAGAGGTCGGGCTTCACGCGCCGTATCCCCGCACCAGCTCGTCCGTGGTCGCCCCGCGCTTGTAGCGCCAGAGCAGCCGGAGATTGCGCAGGCCCCGCCGCCAGAGCCCGTCGCGGTCATGCTTGGAAATGTCGGTGCGGATAGGCAGCGGCAGGGCCCGCAGGCGTGCCGCGCGCCGGACGCGTTCGATCATGTCGACATCCTCGAACAGAGGCATTGCCGCATAACCGCCCACCGCCTCGTAGAGCGCGCGCGATATCAGCAGCCCCTGGTCGCCATAGGGCAAACCGAGCGCGCGGCAGCGCAGCGCCACCATGGCGTCCATGAAGCGCGCCTTCGCCCCGCTCGCATTGGCACGGAAGCGGAAATAGGCCGGATCCCCCCGGTCCATCGCCTTCGTGACGGCGTCCTTCCAGCCGTCCGGTAAGTGGGAATCGGCGTGGAGGAACAGGAACCAGTCGCCCTCACCGCCCGACAATTGCGCGAGCTTCGCCCCCAGAGCGAGCTGGGCTCCGCGCCCGGACGCGCCAACGGCGATGACCGCCCCGGCCTGGACGGCGTGATAGAGCGTACGGTCTGTCGATCCCCCATCGCTCACGACAATCCGCTCGCCCGCGATCTGCGGGAGGAGGGTCTCGAGACAGGGCTCGGCGTTGAAGGTCGGGATGACGAGAATGAGCACGGAAGGCGCGATGCGCGATGGGGGTGGGGAGGTCAACACTCGCGCCCATTCCCTCGTGAAAGAGTGAAGAACGACTTCGCGACCAACGGCCTCCCTTCCCTTTTTGAGGAAAGGAAGACCGGTCGCTTTGACTTCCCCCTTGTCGTGCCCCGCCCCTGTTTGCGGGGGCGCGGGGGTGGGG
>CAYULR010000078.1:0-2140 GCA_964445685.1 uncultured Algimonas sp. | reverse complement strand
CCCCGGCACTTGTTGCCGGGGCCTCTGGCTTGGCTTGAGCCACGAGGGGGCCAGTCACCGTGGGACATATTCCGATGGAGGCCCCGGCAATGAATGCCGGGGACAGCTCTATAAAACAAAAAAGCCCGGCGCGATGGCCGGGCTTCCTGATGATGTCGCTGCGAAGCCTAGTTGTTGCCTTCGAGCTCGCGCTGCGTTTGCGCTTCGAGTTCGGCTTCCAGCTCGGCGCGCGTTTTGATCTTGCGCTTTTCCGTTAGGTAGACGTTGCAGAAGCCCGGCGTTGTCTCGGACACTTCGTTGGCGAATGTACCGTTGCCGGAGCAGCGGATCACGCCGAGGCCTTCGCCGTCATAGATCTTGGTCGCTGCGTCTTCGCCGCGAATCGGGATGAAGCAGGCTGTGCCGTCGCGAAGTTCGACGACGGAGCCGCCTTCATAGTCGCAGGACGCACGGTCGGTCACGATGCCTTCCGTGGAAGCGGTGTTGATCAGCTCAGCCTGGGCGCGGGTGGCGGCATCGGCTTGCACGTCTGCGTCCTGGGCGAAGGCGGGAGCCGCTGCGGCGAGTCCGGCGACGGCCAGCACTGCGGCGAATTTCAAGTTTGGCATGGTTGTCTCCTACGGAATTCCGGTAAGGGCCTGTATTCATTTTCAATCGGCGCGAAAAGCCCCTGCGACCATCTTGGTGTGCAGGGTCCGTGCCAATCGGTTCGAGGTCGCATCGCCCCATGAGTCCGGACAGGTCACACCATGACGCCGCAGCCGCGCAAGGATACTCGCGCATTTGCGGCGTGGACGAGGCCGGACGCGGACCCTTGGCGGGGCCGGTGGTCTGCGCGGCGGTCATCCTCGGCGCGACGTCCGTTCCCGAAGGGTTGAACGACAGCAAGGCCCTCTCGCCCAAGCGCCGTGAACGACTCCTGAATGAGATCCGTCAGACGTCGGAAATCGCCGTCGCGGTTATCGAACCGGCGGAAATCGACCGGCTGAACATCCTTTGGGCGAGCTTGGAGGGAATGCGCCGGGCCGTGGCGGCGCTGGGCGCGGACTATGCGCTGATCGACGGCAACAAGATGCCGCCGCGCCTGCCCTGCCCCGGCGAGGCGCTGGTGAAGGGGGATGCAAGGTCGTTGAGCATCGCGGCGGCGTCGATCGTGGCGAAGGTCGTGCGGGACCAGCTGATGGTCGAAGCGGACGCCCGCCATCCGGGCTACGGCTTTGCGGGGCACAAGGGTTATCCCACCAAGCCCCACAAGGAGGCGCTGGTGCGGCTGGGACCGAGTCCGGTGCACCGGCGGAGCTTCTCCCCGGTGCGAGAGGCTTGGCGGTTGCTGTGAGAGTTAGGGCGTCTTCCCCACACTCCCCTATCCGCAGCTGATTTCCTGCACATAGCCCTCGCGGTCGAGCACGACCGTCAGGCGGTCCGGCTGTTCGGGGCCGATGGTGATTCTGTCGCGAACGGGACCGAGCCTCGGCGATTGGATCGGCACGAAGGGGGACAGGCCCGACTGGTAGGTCTCCACCTGGACGTAGGTGTTGGCCATCATCTCCCCGTTCATGAAGTCGTTCACGGGACCTTCGAAAATGGCGGGGCGGATGATGCGCTTGGCGCCAGGCAGGCCGGGAATATAGATCGCGCCCTCGTGCACGCCTTCGAGAGAGGCATAGAGCTGGGAGCCGCACGTGTCGGTCTGGGGGATTCGCGGCGGCGGTGTCGCCTGCATCCATTCCGGCCGGACATAGACGCCCTGCCCCGGACGCTGCACGAACCCGTCGCCCGGCCCCACCGGGCCGGAGGCACAGGCGCTCAGGCCGGATATGGCCGCAAGGATGGCGAGCAGAGACCGCATGGGGACTGAGTCGCAAATCGTGGTTAACGGCGCGCTAAGCTTTTCCCGGTCCGCGCAGGTTAACGGCCTGACAGGTGCCTGACGAACGCGTGACCGACATGTGACCCCACGGGCCGGAAAAAATGTCTAACAGACTTTCAAGCGATCCGGTCCTCCCCTTCCCGGCTCGCGACCCCCGGCGGCTCGGTTCACCCCTTCCCGATGCTGCTAACCCCGGAAGGGCGAAGCCAAGACACCCCCCTCCCCAAGTCTCCGCTTCGCCCTTCCCACCTTTCCTTTTCACGCCTACAG
>CAYULR010000077.1:0-10066 GCA_964445685.1 uncultured Algimonas sp. | reverse complement strand
GATGTACTCTGTCTTGATCTGCTGCGTATCATAAGCGGTGAGACCCGCAAAGATCAGCACACCGATCATGGAGATCGCATACATCAGTGCAGGCGACTGCAGGAAGATGTTGATGATCATCGCCACGACCAGACCGACTATGCCGAGCGCGAGCGCGATGTTGATGAGGTGCCGCGCGGGCAGCAGGATCGGCGCGCCGCCCATATTGCCGTTCAGCTTGGCGAACGCGATGACGGAGCCGGAGAAGGTGATCGCGCCGATGGCCGCGCCGAGTGATAGCTCCACGAGCGAGCCCTCCTTGATCATCCCGTCCGCGTCGAGAATGCCGAAACTCGCGGGCGAGAAGAAAGCCGCCACGGCGACGAGCACGGCGGCCAGACCGACGAGCGAGTGAAAGGCCGCCACCAGTTGCGGCATGTCCGTCATGGGGATTTTCTTGGCGATGATCGCGCCGACGATCCCGCCGACCGCCAGACCGCCGCCCACGAGCAACAGCCCCTGCCCGCCCAGCCCGGCCACCAGGATGGTCGTGCCGATGGCAATGGCGATCCCGACCATGCCGTAGAGGTTGCCGCGCCGCGATGTCTCCGGCGAGGACAGGCCGCGAAGGGCCAGAATGAAGAGGACCGCCGAGACCGTGTAGAGGATCGCGGCGAGGTCGGGGGAGAGTTGGATCACAACGTCGCCTCCATGTTCGAAATTCTTTTTGCCAAACCAAGGCACTCAAAAATGACGGCTGCCCCTAAGAAGGAAACAGCAAGGCTTGCGATCAGACCTGAAGCAATATCGGCTCCAATACCCAATGCCGACTGAAGCAATCCAGCAATCAAAATGAGAAGATAGGCGAAGCGTTGAGTGATCGACTTAGGAGACGCGGAAAACCTAAGCAGGATGACTATCGAGGAGATAATCAGGGTCAGGGAAACGATTATCGCGAAAAATCTATAGTCCAAGACGTCCATCACCGCTCCTTCTTCTTGTACATGGCCAGCATTCGCTGGGTGACGAGAAAGCCGCCGAAGATGTTCACGGCGCAGAGGGCGACGGCGAGGACGCCGGCCCAGGTGCTGATGCCGGAGCCGCCCTGCGTGCCAGCCGCCACGGCGATGATCGCGCCGACGATGATGACCGACGAGATGGCGTTGGTCACGGCCATGAGCGGCGTGTGCAGCGCGGGCGTGACGGACCAGACGACATAGTAGCCCACGAAGATGGCCAGCACGAAGATGGCGAGCTGGAAGACGATCGGGGAGACAGCTGCGCCCCCCGCCATGATGAGAGCGATGATCATTGTCCGACCTCCAATGTCTGGGTTCTGCTCGCGATGACCCGGAGGGAGGCGAGCGCCTGCGCGATAGCGCTCATGACCAGCCCGACCACGACGCCCAGCGCGCCGAGCAGGAACAGGTAAGCCCCAAAGGCAGGATACCAGCCCGCCAACAGCGTCAGCCCTACGGCCGCCGCCATGATGAGGACGCCCAAGGCCGACCCTGCCCATCCGACCAGGGTCAGGGCTTTTTCCGTCAGAGTCGGGTCGTCCGGCAAACCGCTCACGCCTTCAGCCTTTCATTCACCACCACGCCATCGCGCGTAAGCGCGGCGCCCTTGACGATCTCGTCGTCCCAGTCGGGGGCGAAGCTGCCGTCTTCCGCGCTCAGGAGCGGCAGCAGGGCTTTCAGGTTGCGCGCGAACATGTTGGAGGCGTCCGCCGCCATGCGCGACGGCCAGTTGAGGTAGCCGACGATGTGCACGCCGTTCTTGGTGGTCACGATCTCTCCGGGCTTCGCGCCTTCGACGTTGCCGCCGCGTTCCACGGCGAGGTCCACCAGCACGGAGCCGGGTTTCATTGTGTCAAGCATGGCTTTGGTCACGAGGACGGGCGCGTCGCGTCCGGGGATAAGCGCGGTGGTGATGACGATGTCCTGCTTGGCGATATGGCTGGCCACCAGCTCCGCCTGTTGGCGCTGGTAGTCTTCGCTCATCTGCTTGGCGTAGCCGCCCGCTGTTTCGGCTTCGCGGAATTCGTCATTCTCCACGGCGACGAATTTCGCGCCGAGCGAGGCGACCTGTTCCTTCGTCGCCGAGCGGACGTCGGTCGCGGTGGTGACCGCACCCAGACGGCGGGCCGTGGCAATGGCCTGCAGCCCCGCAACGCCCACGCCCATGACGAACAGCTTGGCGGGCGCGATGGTCCCGGCGGCCGTCATCATCATCGGCAGGGCGCGCCCATAGAGGCCCGCCCCTTCCACGACCGAGCGGTACCCCGCGAGGTTGGACTGGCTGCTCAGCACGTCCATGCTCTGCGCGCGGCTGATGCGCGGGATCCATTCCAGCGCAATGGCGGTGACGCCTGCCTTGGCGGCGGCTTCGACGTATTTCGGATTGTCCGTGGGCGACAGCAGCCCGGTGATGGCCGAGCCGGTCGGCATGGCGGCCAGCAGCTTCGGCGTTCCGCCCGTCACGGACAGGACGAGGTCGGCGGCCTTCACGGCGGCGGTGTTGGAGGCGGAGAGGGTCGCGCCGACGTCTTTATAAGCGCTGTCCGGGAAGTCGGCGGCCTTGCCCGCCCCCTTCACGACCGTGACGGCGTGGCCGTCCGCGACGTAGGCCTTTACGGTGTCGGGCGTGGCCGCGACGCGGGTTTCGACCCCGGTGGCATCCTTCAGGACGGTGATCTTCACGGCAGGTCCCCTCCAGCCGCACCACGCGACTCGAGGTCAGATTAGGCACATTCTCGCGCCAACCGCAAATGACAGGAATGAATAGGGTGGATTTCCGGCGTGAATGGACGCTGCGCGGCAAAACTTGCCCCGCAGTGCGGTACCGGAGAGCCAAGCGCCCCTAGAAGAGGAGCGAGACGATACCGAGGATCACGGCCAGGGCGACCGACACGCCGACCAGCACGGCGTACCACTGTCCCTTGAATTTCATGATCATGCCGATGATCACGCCGAGCACCACGGTCGCGATCAGCGAGGTGACCCAGCTGAGGTTCACGGCGAAGACGAGGATGGGGAAGAGCAGCGCCACGATGATGGCCGCGCCGCCATAGACGGACATGCTCATGAAGCCCGAGAAGGTCTCCTCGTGACCATCGATTTCCATTTCACCGCGTTCGTAGTTCGTGTCGGCCATGACGTTCCGTTGTGTTGGCGGGGGCTCCCGCAATTCGTGTGTTGAGGGGCGACTATCAAAGCCCCCCTCAGGTTTCAACCATGGCGGGCGCAGCAAGTCGGAATCCCGTTCACCGGGCCTTTACCCTGTTTGCTGACCCGGCCTTCATCCCTTTTTGGCACACACCGGCTCAACGACACGACCGACAGACCGGCGCGGCGACCCGCGCCCCAGACCTTTGCAGGAGCCCCATGTTCAAGACAGTTCTCATCGTCGACGACGACCCGACACAACGCCGCCTGCTGCAGGCCGTGGTGGAGAAGAGCGGCTTTTCCGTCCTCCAAGCGGGCGACGGCGACACGGCCATCGCCATGGCGACGGGCGCGGATGCGGCCAAGGTGGACGTGGTCCTGCTGGATCTCGTCATGCCGGGCCGCGACGGGATGGACGTCCTGACCGAACTGGCCAAGCACCGCCCGGAAATGCCGGTCATCGTGCTGACGGCGAAGGGCTCCATCGAAGCCGTGGTCAATGCCATGAAGACCGGTGCGCGCGACTTCGTCGTGAAACCCGCCGCCCCGGAACGCATCGTCGTGTCGATCCGCAACGCGCTGGAAATGAAGACGCTGTCCCGCGAGGTGACGCGCCTGAAGAAGACGTCCGAAGGCGGACTGACCTTCGACGACCTGATCGGGTCGAGCACCGCAATGCGTCCCGTTGTGGCAATGGGCGAGCGCGGCGCGAAGGCGTCGATCCCCATCCTCATTACGGGCGAGAGCGGCGTCGGCAAGGAAGTCATCGCCCGCGCCATCCAGGGCGCATCTGACCGCTCCGACAAACCCTTCATCAGCGTCAACTGCGGCGCGATCCCGGAAACGCTGGTCGAAAGCATCCTGTTCGGCCACGAAAAAGGCTCCTTCACCGGGGCGAACGCCAAGCATCTGGGTAAATTCCAGGAAGCCCACACGGGCACGCTGTTCCTCGACGAGGTGGGCGAGCTGCCGCTCGACATGCAGGTCAAGCTGCTGCGCGTGCTGCAGGAAGGCGAAGTCGATCCGATCGGGTCCAAGCGTCCTGTGCCCGTCGATGTGCGCATCGTCTCGGCCACCAACCGCGACCTCGCGGAATGCGTGGCGGCCGGGACCTTCCGCGAAGACCTGTTCTACCGCCTGAACGTCTTCCCCATCAACGTGCCGCCCCTGCGCGAGCGCTCCGAGGATATTCCGGCGCTGGTCGACCACTTCGTGTCGCGTTTCAACGCGCAGGAGAAGATGAATGTCGGCGGCGCGACGTCCGAGACCATCGCCCTGCTCCGGACGCAGGAATGGAAAGGCAATGTCCGCCAGCTGGAGAACACCATCTTCCGCGCCATGATCCTGTCCGATGGAACGATGCTCCATCCGCAGGACTTCCCGCAGCTGACGGGCGGAGTCTATCTGGGCGACACGCCCACCAAGGAACCCAAGAGCGAGCCGAGCCCGCTGGACAGCCTCGTCCCCGCCAATGAGAGCGAGGATACGGGTGCCGTCTCCGTGCTGGACCGCGAAGGCCATCTGCGCACGCTCGAAGACATCGAACGCGACCTGATCGCCTTCGCCATCGAGACCTACCAGGGTCACATGTCCGAAGTCGCCCGCCGTCTCGGCATCGGCCGCTCCACGCTCTACCGCAAAGTGCGCGAGCACGAGCTGAATGTGGAACAAGTCCGTTCCGCATAACGGAATCGTTACGCCTTCGGAATAAAACCCACCCTAACGCTGGGAAAAGACCGATGACCATCTTGAAGAAAACCCTTTTGGGCTGTGCCGCGATCGGCGCAGTCAGCCTGCCCGTCCTCGCCGGACACGGCCAGGGACCTGCCCTTCGCGGCATGTTCCAGCCCTCCGCCGGACACCACCAGGGCGCCTACCTGCCCGCGCAGAGCTGGCAGCACCGCCGCCTTCGCGGCCAGCAGGCCCACCAGCCCGTCCGCCTCGCCAGCGCCGATTTCGGCCTGCGCGGCTACAGCGACCCGCACAAGGTCAGCTATTCGCGCGCGGCCGCCAAATCCTTCTACCGCGACCGTCATGCCAATGTCGGCGGCGTCAACGTCCGCACCTCCGTCCAGAACAGCCGCGAAATGCTGGACTGGCAGGAAAACACGACGGGCCGTACGCTGACGCTGCTCGCGAACCGCGCCAATGGCGTGCTGCAGCCCAACTCGCTCTATCTGGGCGGGGCGCTGCAAGGGTCCTTCATGTATCAGAAGACCAGCAATGACGGGCAATTCCCGATTCTGTCGCGCTTTCCGTTCTTCAGCAACCGCACTGACGATGAGTCGGGCGTGTTCGCGATCAACAATGCCGCGCTGACTTTCACCTCGACCTTTGGCGACTGGACGACCCTGTTCCTGCAGCCGGAATATTCCGAGACCGAATATCCAGGCGAGCAGGACGAGTTCCAGCTGCGCAAGGCGTTCGTCGTCTTCGGTAACTTGGAGAAGTCGCCCTTCTATGCCGCCTTCGGCCGCAAGACGATCGATTTCGGCAACTTCGACAGCTACAACGCTTTCACGCAGAACGAAGGCCACCACTATTTCTGGGCCGTCTCCGACCAGCCGGTCGCGGAACTGGGCTTCTACGCCAACGGCTTCAAGATCGTCGGCTCCGCCTTCTCCGGCGGACGCCAGCTGCGCGTCGCCCTGGCCGGTGAAGAGAACAACATCGCCAACTACGCTTTCTCGGCGGAGAAGGAATTCCTGCTGCCGAACAAGAGCGCGTTCACGGTCGGCGGTGGCTATCTCCACGACACGATCTACCGCGACAACTGGACGGCGC
Source organism: uncultured Algimonas sp. (assembly GCA_964445685.1). Classification (GTDB taxonomy): domain Bacteria; phylum Pseudomonadota; class Alphaproteobacteria; order Caulobacterales; family Maricaulaceae; genus Litorimonas. The sequence goes on along the minus strand of CAYULR010000077.1, from coordinate 4,136 downwards.
ATACATTTGCCGGGCGCTCCAACGGGACGCCGCCCGCCAACTTCATCCAGTACCGCAACAGCCTGGTGAACGGCTTCGCCGAATATAACAGCCCGTTCCTGGACGCGATGGTGGAGTACACGACCTCGCTGGAGCCATGGGCGGCGGCGATCCCGCAGACCATCGACGGCACGCCCCTGCCCCAGTTCCTGATCGACCCGGCCGGGTCCACGACGGCGCGCAGCAACATCGCCTTCGACGAAAACCTCTCGACCCTGGTCGCGCAGGTCCGGGTGAAGCCGGTCATCAACGGCCGCCGCGTGGCGTTCGCCGCATCGGGCTCCTGGGGCAATATCAGCGACAATACGGGCAATGTGAACGCCCGTGGCCAACGCACGACCTTCGCCGACAACCAGCAGCACGCGGTCAGCGTCGAATACCCCGTCAACGACTTCCTCGATGTCGGCGCGGAGTATGTCTACAACAAAGGCTTCATCCCCTTCGTCGCCCCGCAACAGGTCTCCAACGACCAGACGCAGGCACACGCGGTGAATGTCGGCTTCAAGGTGCGGTTCTAGTAGCGGAACCGCCCTTTAAACCGCTTTTATAAAGCGGACCTATGAAAACTATTTGTTGTTTTTCGATATGAAGTATGTTTCCTTCCAGACGAATCTGGAGGGTCAATCATGCTCGAAATCCGCAATCTCACCAAAACGTTCGGTCCGCTCACGGCGCTGAACGATGTCTCCCTGACACTCGGTCCGGGCCTGTTCGGCCTTCTAGGTCCGAACGGCGCGGGCAAGTCGACGCTGATGCGCACGCTGGCGACGCTGCAGGAGCCGACAAGCGGCACGATCCACTTCAACGGCGAAGACATCACCAAGAACCCGGACGCGGTCCGCTCCGTCCTGGGCTACCTGCCGCAGGACTTCGGCGTCTATCCGCGCATGAGCGCGCTGCAGCTGCTCGACCACATCGCCGTCCTGAAGGGCGTGACGAACAAGGCCGAGCGCAAGGAGCAGGTCGAGACGCTGCTGAACATGGTCAATCTGTGGACCCACCGCACGGCGAACGTCTCCAGCTATTCCGGCGGCATGCGCCAGCGTTTCGGCGTGGCACAGGCCCTGCTCGGCGATCCGCAGCTCATCATCGTGGACGAACCCACGGCCGGTCTCGACCCGCTGGAGCGGCAGCGCTTCCTCGATATCCTGTCGCGCGCCGGCGACGACAAGATTATCATCCTGTCCACCCACATCATCGAAGACGTCCGCGACCTGTGCACCGACATGGGCGTGATGGGCGAAGGCAGCCTGATCGTGCGCGGCGCGCCGGAAGACCTGGCGCAGTCCATCGACGGCCGCGTCTTCACCCGCGCCGTGGCGGACGATGACGAGGTGGCGGCGCTGAAAGCCTCCATGCCCGTCCTGTCTACCCGCCGCCTGCGCGGCAAGACGATCGTCAGCATCCTGGCCGACGCCGCGCCGGATGCGGACTGGACGCCGCGCAGCGTGCTGCTCGAAGACGCCTACTTCGCCCATCTGAACGGCCTGATGGCCGAGGAGGTCCGCGATGCTGCGTGATCTTCTGAAGTTCGAATTCGCGCTCCAGTTCCGTCAGGTCGGTTTCTGGGTCACGCTCACCATCCTCGCCCTGGTCGGCCTTGTGGCCGGGTCCGCCGACTTCCTGACGGTCGGGGCCGAAGGTGGGGAACGCATTAAGGCCAACGGGGCCTTCGTCGTCGCCCAGTTCGTGGCGGTCATCAGCCTTCTGACCATCTTCTTCGCCGCCGTTTTCGTCGTGACGGGGCTGTTGCGGGACGATCTCAGCAAGTCGCTGGAAGTCATCCACGCCACGCCCGTCAGCACGCGCGACATGGTGCTCAGCCGGACGCTGATCGCCCTGATGACGACCATCCTCGTCGCCTCGTCCGCCGTGCTCGGCTACGCGCTGGGGCAGTTCATGCCGTGGGCGGACGCAGAGATCTACGGACCGTTCAACCTGCTCTATTTCCTTCAGCCCGTTTTGCTGTTCATCGTCGTGAACTCCATCCTGGTGGTCGGTCTCTACACGGTGATCGCGCTGCTGACGCGCTCGCGCACACTGGTGTGGGTATCCGCCGTGGGTGTGTTCATCGTGTCGGCAGCCATTGACGGCATCCTGACGGCGCAGGCCCCGGACTGGGCGCGCGCGTTGCTGGAACCGTTCGGGTCCGGCGCCTACGCGCAGCTGACCGAGTTCTGGTCGCCTGCGGAGAAGAACACGTCGCTCGTGCCGGTCTTCAACCTGCTGGGTGTGAACCGCCTCGTCATCACCGTCCTGGGTCTCGGCCTGCTGGGCGTCGGTGTGGCGTCGGCCAAGCGGGGCATCCTGAAGCGCCGCAACAAGGCCAAGGCCGTGTCGGGCGACGTGCCCGCCGCGCCCGAGCGCGTGACCCCGGTCGTGCCGTCTCTGGGCTTCGGCCACGCGGTCCAGTCCTTCCTGCGCCGCACGCGCTTCGAGTTCCTGTCCACGGTGAAGACCATTCCCGTGCTGGTGCTGGTGCTGCTGTCGGTGACGATCTTCGCGCTCAACGCGCTGCTGGGCGATCTCTACGCCGCGTCGCGGACCTTGCAGACGTCCGAGACCATGGCAGACCTGGCCGTGGGCAGCTTCGGCCTGACCATGATGATCGTCGTCGTCTTCTTCGGCGCGGACATCATCTGGCGCGACCGCCAAGCGAACATGCACCGCATCATCGACGCGACGCCCGTCAGCAGCGCCGTCCTGCTCGCCAGCAAATGGGGCGCGCTCGCGCTCTTTTCGCTGACGCTGGTGCTGATCTCCCTCGTCATGGGGTTCGTGTTCCACCTGATCACGGGCGAGACGTCGGCCATCGCCAGCACTTTCCTGGGCATCGGCGTGTTGCAGTATTTTGTCTTCTACTTCTTCCTCGGCATGATGGTGATGTTCGTGCAGAACTTCGCCCCCAACCGGGTGATGGGCATGATCATGGGCGCGGGCGTTCTGGCCGCCCTCTTCTTCCTGATCCCGCGACTGCCTTTCTACCACCCGCTGATGAGCTTCGGCAGCGTATCGCCGGGCAGCTATTCCGAGATGGCAGGCTTCTCTCGCCTGAACGGCTACGGCGTGCGCTGGGCCTACTGGCTGAGCTTCGTCGTCATGCTGGCCGTGCTGTCCTACTGGCTCTGGCGCCGTGGGACCGAGGCCGGACTGGGCGGACGTTTCCGCAGCCTGGGCAAGCGGTTCTCCGTGCCCAGCGGAGCCGTCGGCGCCCTCGCCCTGTTCATCTTCGCCGCCCTCGGCGTCGTGTCCTACCGCGACTATGCCGCGAACGACTACATGAACAGCGACCAGCGCGAAGCCTCCCTGGCGGCGTTCGAAACGCTGGTCGCGGACGTGTATGACCGCCCGACGCCCCGGATCACATCCGTCTCCGTCGACGGGACGTTTCGCCCCTCCCGGCAGAGCGCCGTCTTCGAAGGCCGCTACACGATCGACAATCCGCACGACGCACCGATCGAACGCAGCTTCGTGGTCAGCTCCGGCTCGGCGGAGAACATCCTCGCCCTCGACATCGAAGGCGCGGAACAGGTCAAGGGCGAAGAGCTCGCGGACCGTCTCTTCTCGGAGTACGACGTGTTCGAATTCGAGTTCACGCCGCCCCTCGCCCCGGGCGAGAGCCGCGAGGTGAGCTTCACCAAGCAGTACGCGGAGCCCACCATCACGTCGGGCAGCTCGATCCGCCGCAACGGCACCTTCGTGAACAACCGCAGCGCGCTGATCATGTTCGGCGGACTGGACAGCGTGTTCCTGCGCAATCCCGATACACGCCGGAAATACGATCTCGGCAAACGCAAGGAGCCCGCGGACCGCGACGATCCCGCCGCCCGCCAGGAACACATCTTCAAGAACTTCGCGGGCCTGTCGGACCTCGTTCCCTTCGATGCGCGCATGTGCACGGAGCCGGGCCAGATCCCGATCGCGCCGGGCAAGTTCGTGCGCGAGTACGAACGGGACGGCTTCACCTGCCGCGAATACCGCTCGATCAACCCGATCCACAATTTCTTCAGCTTCCTGAGCGCGGAATATAACGTGATGGAGGATGTGTGGACCGGCGAGAACGGCCAGTCTGTGGACCTCGAAATCTACTACCACCC
>CAYULR010000076.1:0-10066 GCA_964445685.1 uncultured Algimonas sp. | reverse complement strand
CCACTTGCGGCTGGCTATCGTGATATTCATAGCGCGGCACGCCATTTTCATCGATGCGTTTGATATTGCCATCATCGGCGACATAGCCCGATTTGATCACCCGCACGCCGCCCGATTGGTAGAGGTCGAGCGCGTCTTCCAGCTGGTTTTCGTAATTGGTGATGTTGCCGGAGGTTTCGTGGTGGCCGATCAGCCGCGTGCCGACCTGATCGGCATATCGCGCGACTTCTTCGATGTCGAAATCGTCATAGGTCTCGGTGAAACTGAACACGTCGCCATTATTGTACCAGTCATCGTCCCAGCCGACATTCCAGCCCTCGACCAGCACGCCGACGAAACCGTTTTCTGCCGCGAAGTCGAGATAGGCCTTCGTGCGCTCCGTGGTGGCCGCGTGAAGCCCGTCCACGTCGCCCTGTTTCTGGCCCCAGGTTCCGTTGCGGATGTGCTGGTCCCACCAGATGCCCGCATATTTGCCAGGCTCGAAGTAGGAGACATCGCCGAGTTTGTTCGGCTCGTTCAGGTTCAGGATCAGGTCGGAGTTGAGCAGGTCCACCGCCTCGTCGCCGATCTGGATGGTCCGCCAGGGCGTCTTGAACCCGGCCTCGACCACGGCCTTCTTGCCGTCGCTGCGCGGCGCGAGGCTCGCTTCCAGAATGCCTTCGCGTTCCTGCTCCAGGCTCATGCCGGAATAATCGACCAGCGCGGCTTCGTGGATGGAGAAATGCGCGCCGTCCGCATTGCGGAAGGTGGCGGGCGTGTGGACCATCTGGATGTCGTCCACGGGCGTGTTCTGGTAGAGATACTCATACCGGTTATACATGCGCGACGGAATCCACCAGCTCTCGGTCTCGCGGCCCACATTGAACTCGGTCAGCTCGTCCATCACCGATAAGGTCGCGGGCAGGCCGGCTTGCGCGGGCACTTCGTAGCGGAAGCCCAACCCATCGTCGAACACGCGCACGCGCAAGTCGAAGCGGATTTCGGGCTGCGTGCCCTGTGCGACGCGGCGCAGGCGGACCAGCAATTCGTTGTGGCGGTCGCGGACCACGCGCCGCTCCCCCCAGGGTTGCTCCCATTGCGTGTCGGAGGAGGCGTCTTCGATGCCTATGATCTCCAGTCCCTGGTCCAGACCGTGCGTCTCCAGGAAGCGCAGGCCGAGGCGCGATGTGCCGATGACGGGCGCGCCCTGGAAGCCGACCTCGTAGCGCAGAAGACCGCCTTCGTCGTTCAGGAGGAACTCGATCTCTCCGTTCGGGCTGGCCACGGAGGTGCGGTCGATGGCCTGGACGGGAACACTGGCCTCTTGGGCGGTCGCCGTGGGCGTTTCCGACGCACAGGCCGAAAGGATGAAGCTGGCAGCGCCGAGCAGGACAGTTGCGCGCATGGACATGAAGTCTTCCCCTGTTATTGATGTTTTCAGGAACTTTACAGGATTTTGCGCCCCCGGAAAGGGTCGAGCCGTAAAATCCCAGAAAAGACGGCGTTTCGCTCGTGCAATTATTTGCATCAATGAACGCGAAAGGGGACGGGATGGGCCAGAGGGCTCCACTATCGAGCATCGTGATCGTCGGCGGCGGGTCCGCCGGGTGGATGAGCGCGGCCGCGCTGGCCAACGCCGTGGGGGACAGTGTGCGCATCGAACTGGTGGAATCCGAGTCCATCGGCACGGTCGGCGTGGGCGAAGCCACCATCCCGCCGATCCGCACCTTCAACGCCCGGCTGGGCATCGACGAGGCGACCTTCCTTCGGGAAACGACCGGGTCCTACAAGCTGGGCATCGAGTTCGTGAACTGGCGCCGCAAGGGGGAAAGCTACTTTCACCCCTTCGGGCAGTACGGTGCGGAATTCGACTGGGTGCCGTTCTACCAGTACTGGATGCGCGAGCATTTGGCGGGCCGCGATGTCGGCGACATCAACGACTATTGCATGGCGTGGGCGGCGGCGCGCGCGGGCAAGTTCGAACCGCCCCTGCGCGATGGTCGCAACATCCGGTCGCGCCACGACTATGCCTACCATTTCGACGCGACGCGCTATGCCGGGTTCCTGCGCACCTACGCGGAAGCGCGCGGCGTGATCCGCCACGAAGGCCGGGTCAGCGACGTGGCGCTCGACGCGGAGTCCGGGGCCGTCACGTCGGTGACGACCGAAGACGGGCGGAGCTTTTCGGGCGATCTGTTCATCGACTGCTCGGGCTTCCGGGGGCTTCTGATCGAAGGTGCGCTGGAGGCGGGCTATGACGATTGGAGCCGCTGGCTGCCCATGGACCGTGCCGTCGCCGTGCCGTGCGAGCCGTCCGGACCGACCGCGTCGTACACGCGCGCGACCGCGCACCGGGCGGGCTGGCAATGGCGTATCCCGCTGCAGCACCGCACGGGCAACGGCCACGTCTACTGCTCGAGCTATGAGACGAAAGACGACGCGACGCGCACGCTGCTGGACCATCTGGACGGTGCGCCCTCGGCGGAGCCGAAGCACCTGCGCTTCGTCACAGGGATGCGGCGCAAGGTCTGGGACCGCAACGTGGTCGCGATCGGGCTGAGCGCGGGCTTCATGGAGCCGCTGGAGAGCACATCGCTGCATCTGATCCAGTACGGCATCATGCGCCTGCTCGCCATGCTGCCCGATGCGGGGATGAGCCCGCTATTGGCGGACGAGTATAACCGCCTGACCCGCGCGGAGTATGAGCGCATCCGCGACTTCCTCGTGCTGCACTATCACGCGACCGAGCGGGACGATTCCGACTTCTGGAATTACGTCCGCACCATGCCGGTCCCGGACAGCCTGTCGAACAAGGTGGAACATTTCCGCCGCCACGGGCTGATCGTGTCCGACGCGGACGAACTGTTCGCCAATCCCAGCTGGATCGCAGTCTATCTGGGTCAGGGGATCGTGCCGGAGCGCGCGCCCGTGCTCAGCGAGCTGCGCGGCGGCGTGCCGGTGGCGGAGCGGCTGGGCCAGGTGCGGCGCGCCGTGGACGAGGCGGCAGCGGCGATGCCGATGCATGACGATTATCTGAAGGGGATGTTGGGATAGCCACCGCCCCCGGCATTTATTGCCGGGGTCTCTTGCTTGGCTTCACGACGACTGGGCCAGCCAACCGTGGGACCGATCCCGATGGAGGCCCCGGCAATCAATGCCGGGGACAATGGGCCTACCTCCCAACAACCCCCGCCACGAACTCCGCATGTCCCGGCAACGGGTCCACCGTCTTCGCGACCAGCCCCTTCACGTCCCCCATGAACTGAGCGAGCTGCGCGTCGCTCAGCTGGTCCACGTGCCGGTGCCAGCTCTTGGGCCGTAGCCCCTGGCCCAGCATCACCTGCACCCAGCTGCTTTCGCGGAACAGGTCGTCCGGATCGCGGAACAGGTGGCCTGACTCCTCGAACAGCGCCATCTTGTGCGACAGGCTGTCGGGCACGTCCATGTCGCGGCGCGAGCGCCAGAACTCCGTGTCGTCGCGGTCCGTGCGTTTGTAGTGCAGGATCAGGAAGTCGCGGATCAGGTCGTATTCGCGCGCCGTCACCCGGTTGTACTCCGCGATGTTCGCAGGCGAGAAGCCAAGATCGGGGAACAGCTCGATCAGCTTGGACACGTTGCTCTGGATGATGTGGATCGAGGTCGACTCCAGCGGCTCCAGAAAGCCCGAGGCGAGACCGAGGCTGACCACGTTCTTGTGCCACAGATGCTCCCGCCGCCCCGTCTTGAAGCGCAGCGTGCGCGGCTCCGCCGTGGGCGCGCCGTCCAGATTGTCCAGCAGCGTCCGCGTGGCTTCGTCCTCCGACACATAGTCCGAGCAGAAGACATGACCGTTGCCCGTGCGGTGCTGCAGCGGGATGCGCCACTGCCAGCCCGCGCCGTGGGCGATGGCCTTGGTGTAGGGCAGCAGGGGATCTGACCGTTCGCACGGCACGGTCACGGCGCGGTCCATGGGCAGCCAGTGGCTCCAGTCCTGCCAATCCACGCCCAGCGCCCCGCCGATCAGCAGGCTGCGGAAGCCCGTGCAGTCGATGAACAGGTCGCCCTCGACGCGCTCGCCGGACTCGAGCCGGACCGCTTCGACATGGCCGGTCTCCGCGTGGAGCGACACATCCGTAACGCGCCCTTCGGTCCGGGTCACGCCCAGCCCTTCGGACAGCTTGCGCAGGAACAGCGCGTAGGCTCCCGCGTCGAAATGATAGGCGAAGGCGAGGCCCGTCATGCTGGTCCGGCCGACCCGCTCGACGAAGCCGAACTTGCGCGCATCGGCGGCGCGCTGGTGCAGCGAGAAGTCCCAGAGCGTGGCTTCGGGATGGTCCTCCGCGTGGCGACGCCAGAAGTGGTGGAAGGGAATGCCCTGCAAATTCATGCCCGCATCGCCGAACGTGTGCAGGTAGCGCTCGCCCACATGGCCCCAGTTGGAGAACTCGATGCCCAGCTTGTAGGTCGCGCGCGTCTCGCGCAGGAACGCCGCCTCGTCGATGCCCAGAATGCCGTTCAGGCGGCGGATCTGCGGGATGGTCGCTTCGCCCACGCCGACCGTGCCGATGGACTCGGACTCGATCAGGCGGATGTCCAGCGTGCGCCCCATCGTCTTGGCGAGCGCGGCCGCCGCGATCCATCCGGCCGTGCCGCCGCCCACGATGACGACGGAGCGGACGGGAGCATGTGCGCGAGAGGTCATGGGTCTTTCCTAGGGCAGGCGCGGCGCGGAGTCGAAGGGCGCAAGGCGGGACAAAAAAGCCCGCCGGATGGGGGTCCGGCGGGCTTCCAAGGGATAGTGTGGGCGGAGCCTAGAACTTCTTGGCGATCGTGAAGTTGTAGGTCGTGCCGTAGTCTTCGCGGATGGACGGGAAGCTCTCGCCGCCGCCATAGTCCGTGAAGGTGCGGAACGGCTCGTCCGTGAGGTTGTACGCCTCGATCAGCAGGCTCGTGCCTTCCAGGATGCCGCTCTGGAATTCGTAGCCGATCTGCGCGTCGACCGTCGTGCGGGAGTCCGCATTCAGGAAGACGGGATTGGCCGCGAAGTCGATCAGCGACGACAGGTAGGACGACCGGTAGGCCGTGTTCACGCGGGCGCGGAAGCCGTTCTTCTCGTAGTAGACTTCGGCGGATCCGGTCTCGGACGAGAAGCCCGGGATCGGGATCGTGCCGTTGGCGAAATCCACTTCGGCGTCCGTGTAGTTGAAGTTGCCGTTGAAGCCGAAGCCTTCCAGCCACTCCATGTCGAACAGATCGTCGAACGGCAGGCGCAGCGCGACTTCGAAGCCCGTCAGGCTGCCTTGGCCGATATTGGCCGGGCCGCCGATGCTGAAGGTCGCGACGTCCGGGTTCGCGCCGACGAAGCCGGGCGAGACCAGCGTGGAGACGAAGTCCGCATTGGTGACGATGGAGTTGAAGCCCTGCACGTACTCGTCGAGGTCCTTGTGGAAGCCTGCGATGCTGAGCGCACCGGCGTCGCTGAAGTACCATTCGACGGAGGCGTCGAAGTTGGTCGACTCGTAGGGACGCAGGAACGGGTTGCCGCCGCCGACATTCAGGCAGACATTGTTGGGCGGGCTGAAGCCTCCCGGAATGACCGCGTCGGGCAATTGGTCTCCATTAGAGTCGACGCAGACGAGGTTGTTGCTGTTGACCGACTGGTTGGCCGCCAGATCGTCCAGGCGCGGGCGTGTGACCGAGCGGCCCACACCGGCGCGCAGCACCACATCGTCCACGACTTCGTAGGAGATGTTGGCGGACGGCAGGACGTGGTCGTAATCGTCGCCGACCGACTGGGTCGTCGTGATGCGGTTGCCGTTGGCGTCCACGCGCAGCGTTTCCAGCAGACCGGTGGAGGACTGGCTGACATCCTGGAACTGCACGCCGATGCTGCCGTTCAGGCGGCCATCGTCGGAGCCGAGTTCCGCGATCGCGAAGAGCGTGTCGATGGATTCGTCGATCGAGTAGAAGGGACCCACGACCGGTTCGACCAGGTAGGTGCCGTTGTCGATCAGCGCTTCCGGATCGTAGGCCACGACGTTCAGGCCGATGGAGCCGCTATCCGTGGAACCGAGCAGCGAGCCCTGCGGGATGGCCAGCTCGCCGTTCACGAAGGACGGGCCCGCGCGCAGGAAGGAGCGGTTGTTGATGAAGCCCTTCTGGCGCGACGTGTGGATGGCACCGACGCGGATGGCCTCGACGAAAGGCAGGTCCACCTCGTAGCCCAGCTCGGCGCGCAGCTGCGTCAGCTCGTCGTCGACATTGGGCGAGTTCACGAAGCCGACCTGGCCCCAACCGCCCGGATCGGTCAGCACGACGCTGTTCGGGTTGGAATAGTCGATTTCGGAGTTGATGCTGTACGCGCCGTCGGCGGGCGTGTTGTAGGTGATGCTGCCACGGACGCCCGGATCGTTGCTGCGCGGACCGAAGAGGGCCTGGAAGGCCGTGCCGGCGTAGCTTTCATAGTCGATGTCCGTGCGGTCCAGACGCGAATGGGCGGCGTCCAGCACGATGTTGAAGCCGTTGTCGAACGAGATGTCGAAGTTCGCACCGATGGCGAACAGCTCGGCGGAAGCGCTTTCCGTGTCCGTGCGAACAATGGCGCCGACGGGTGAGTAGGTCGCGCTGTCGACGAACGTGCCGGAGCCCGTGGAGCTGTCGAGGTTCACGCCGGCCCAGGAGGCGAGCGGCGTCTCGACGCCCCGGAAGATACCGGCATCGTCGAAGTCGCTGTAGAAGCCGTCGACGACGAAGCTGACATTGTCCGTGGGTTCGAATTCCAGCGTACCGGCGACAGAGGTGCGCTCGAAGTCGCGGGACACGACACCCGTGCGCGGGTTGTCGGAGGCGTAGCGCGTGCCGTCGGGCAGGGTGCTGAACTGGCCGGGACCGGTCTTGAGTTCGCGCGACAGGAACTGCGTCGGGTTGCTCTGGTGCGTGACGCCGACGGACCAACCGAAGGTCTTGGCTTCGTTCTGGCCGATATAGCTGCCGAACAGGCGGTAGCCGTCATCGCCGAAGTCGGGGTTCAGCTGGCCGTTGTCGTTCAGGACGTATTTGGCGGAGGCGTTGAACTGCGACTCGTTGAAGTCGAGCGGGCGCACGGTGCGCAGGTCCACGGAACCGGCGATGCCGATGGCGGACAGGTCGGCCTGCGGCGTCTTGTAGACGACGGCCTGGCCGATCAGCTCGGACGGGAACTGGTCGAACTCGATGCCGCGGTTGGACCCGGCGGAGACGACTTCGCGGCCGTTCAGCAGGGCGAGGGAGAAGTCCGGGCCGAGGCCGCGGATGGAGATCTGCTGCGCACGGCCCCGCACGCGCTGTGCGGTGACGCCGGGCAAGCGGGCGAGCGAGTCTGCGATGGAGATGTCGGGCAGTTTGCCGATGTCTTCGGCCGTGATGGCTTCGATGAAGCCGTCCGCGCCGCGCTTCAGCTCCAGGGCTTCGGCGATGGACTGGCGGATGCCGGTGGCGACGATTTCGTCTTCTTCCGCTTCGATGACGGGCTCGGTGGTGTCCTGTGCGTAGACAGGGCCGAGCGGCATGAGCAGGGCGACGGATGCGACGCCGAGCAGCAGGCGGCGATCCAGAATGGATGGCTTGGTCATGGATTTCCCTTCGTTTGCACCCGTTCGGGCCGGGTGCGATCCTTATTGTGCGGAGCCGAGACAATCGCCGTTCAGGCCGTGATCCGACGGCTGCGGCAGCTCCTCCCCACTCTCGGTTACACAAATTTGCAGAAATTTTGCAAACTATTTGTCCGAAACGCCGGAATCTAACTGGGGACTGTTGCGAAATCGCAACAAGGCGGCGGCTTTTTGTACAAGTTGGTCGTTAACACGTGGAAAATAGTATCGGCGGATATGAAGCGGGATGCAAAAATTTGCGCATCCCCTTGCGCGCTGCGACACTCTCGCCTTATGGCAGACAGGTGCGGCGGGGGCCGGACGGAGTGAGAAGGGGACCGCCATGGGCCAGTCATCGATGAAACGCGACCGCACCTTTGCGGCGTCGCTCCTGGTGTCGACATTCCTTGCGGGCGGCGTGCTGGGCGCGTGCCAACCGGCCGCCACCGCCCAGACATCGACGGAACAGGCTTCGACAGAACAGGCTCCAGCAGTCCAAGCGGCAACGCCTCGGGCGTCCGACGATCTGTCATCCGATCCCATGCGCGCCAATGGCCGCCTGCCGCAGGACGAGATCGTCTACTTCATGCTGCCCGACCGGTTCGAGAACGGCGATGCGTCCAACAATACGGGCGGCTATGCGGGTGGTCCGCTGCAGCACGGTTTCGACCCCACCCATAAAGGCTTCTACCAGGGCGGCGACCTGAAAGGCCTCACGGCGCGGCTCGACTACATCCAGGGGATGGGCGCGACGGCGATCTGGCTGGGCCCGATCTACAAGAACAAGCCCGTGCAGGGCGGTCCGGGGCAGGAAAGCGCGGGCTATCACGGCTACTGGATCACCGACTTCACGGCGGTCGATCCGCATCTGGGCACCGAGGCCGACATGAAGGCCTTCGTGGACGGCGCCCACGCGCGCGGAATGAAGGTCTATCTGGACATCATCACCAACCACACGGCGGACGTCATCGCCTACCGCGAATGCCATGACCCGAACTATAAGGGCGAGCGCGTCACGGATGGCTGCGCCTACCGCTCGGTCGGAAATTTCCCCTACACGACGGATGGCGGCCCCGACGGCCCGGCCATCAATCCGGGCTTTCTGGGCGATGCGGCGCATGTGGCGACGGAGGAGAACTTCGCCAATCTGACGAACCCGACCTACGCCTACACGCCCTTCGTCCCCGAAGGCGAAGCCGACATGAAGACCCCGGCCTGGCTGAACGATCCCATCTATTATCACAATCGCGGCGAGACGACCTGGACGGGCGAGAGCTCGATCAATGGAGACTTTGCCGGGTTGGACGATCTGTTCACCGAACACCCGGTCGTGGTCGAGGGCATGATCGGCATCTTCCAGGACTGGATCACCAAGTACCGCATCGACGGCTTCCGCATCGACACGGTCAAGCACGTCAATCCGGAATTCTGGCAGGCCTTCATCCCGGCCATGACGGACCACGCCGCCTCCATCGGCATTCCGGACTTCTACATCTTCGCCGAAGCCTACGATCCCGACCCGGGCGGGCTGGCACGGTTCACGCGCGTCGACGGGTTCGACCAGGTTCTGGACTTCGCCTTTCAAAGTGCCGTGACCGCCGTCGTGTCGGGCCAGGAGACCACGGCGCGCCTCGACAAGCTGCTGCGCGCGGACGCGCTCTACGCGGACGCGACCCAGAACGGCATCCTGCAGCCGACCTTCCTCGGCAATCACGATATGGGTCGGTTCTCCGGCATGGTGAAAGCGTCCAACCCCGGCATCTCGCAGGACGAGCTTCTGGCCCGGACCAAGCTGGGCCACGGCATGATGATGTTCATGCGCGGCGTGCCGGTCATCTACTCCGGCGACGAACAGGGCTTCGTCTCGGACGGCGGCGACCAGCTGGCGCGCGAAACGCTGTTTCCCAGCCGCACGGATGTCTACAACGACAACGACCTGATCGGCACGGACGCCACGACCGCCGAGAGCAATTTCGACCGCGAGCACCCGCTCTACCGCTACATCGCGCAGACCGCCGCCGTGCGCACCGAACACGCCGCCTTCCGGCGCGGCGCGATGGAAACGCGCCTGTTCGAAGTGGGCGGCACGGACGGGACGGGCCGCGCCTTCGCCTTTTCGCGCTTCGATCCCGACACGGGCCAGGAATATCTCGTCGCGGTGAATACGGGCGCGGAGCCGCTGCGCATCAATACGCGGGTGGAACCGGACACGACCGGGTTCACCGCGCTCTTTGGGACTTGTCCGGCGACGACATCGGCCACGGCCACGGCCAGCCTGGACGTTCCGGCCTTCGGCATCGCGGTCTGCGAAGGCAATGGCCGGGCGGAGCGGCATATCAAATGACGCTTCCTCCGCCCCCGGCCGACGTGCAAGACCGCCCCGTGACGATGCCGACCCACAGTTCCGAAACCCAGGCCGCTCCGTGGTGGAAAGGCGCGACGATCTATCAGATCTATCCGCGCTCCTTCCAGGACACGAC
>CAYULR010000075.1:0-10138 GCA_964445685.1 uncultured Algimonas sp. | reverse complement strand
CCCGCGCGCGGACATTGCGGTCTCGGACCTGTTGGGCATGACGGACGGGCTGGACTTTGTGGAGGACTATGGCGACCCCACCTCCGACGTGACGCGCATGCTGTTCGGCAGCCGCCACATGGGCCTGTCCGCGTCGCGCAGCCCGCTGGGCCACGCGCCCGGCACACACTGGGCCTACAGCAGCGGGACGAGCAACATCCTGTCCGCCGTGCTGCGCCGCGCCGTCGAAGCGGCTGGGGAGGATTATCACGCCTGGCCGTACGAGACGCTGTTCGGACCCATCGGCATGGAGACGGCCATATTCGAAACCGATGCGGGCGGCACCTTCATCGGGTCGAGCTATCTCTATGCCAGCGCGCGCGACTGGGCGCGCCTGGGCCAGCTCTACCTGCAGGACGGGGTCTGGAACGGTCGCCGTATCCTGCCCGAAGGCACAGTGGACGCGGCCCGCACGCCGGACCTGCCGGACACGCATCCCTTCTACAGCCAGCACTGGTGGATCAACGCGCCGATCCCGGAGATCGGCCAGCGCCTGCCGGGCTTCCCGGACGATGCTTTCTACATGGGCGGCCACGACGTGCAGCGCGTCATCGTCATCCCGTCTAAGAATGCCGTCATTGTCCGCCTCGGCATGACACGCCCGCCCGTGGACGATATCCGCGACGTCGGCCCCGCCTTTGCCGCAATCCACGACGCTCTCTAGAAAGACCCTTATGACCTACGACCTCGACAACAAGACCGCCATCGTGACCGGAGGGTCGCGCGGAATAGGCGCGGCCACGGCCAAGCGTCTCGCTGCGGACGGCGCGCATGTCGTGCTGACTTACAACAATAGCGAAGATGCCGCCCATGAAGTCGTCGCGCAGATCAAGGCGGCGGGTGGTTCCGCCGAGGCCGTGAAGGCCGACGCGTCCAACCCGGACGATGTCGCGACCTATGTCGAGCTCGCCAAGGCGCGAGGCGGCATCGACATCCTCGTGCACAATGCGGGCATTGCGCGCATGGCGTCCATCAAGGAGGGCGGGCTGGACCTGTTCCGCGAGGTCTACGCAACCAATGTGGACGGCGTTTACGCCGGGACCTTCGCCGCCGTGCCGCACATGAAGGCGGGCGGGTCGATCATCGTGATCAGCAGCGTGAACTCCCACACCTTCCCCGGACCGGGCGCGGCGATCTACGGGTCTTCCAAGGCTGCGGTCTCCGGTCTGGTCAAGGGCTGGGCGCGCGATCTGGGTCGGCGAAACATCCGCGTCAACGCCATCCAGCCCGGTCCCATCGACACGGACATGAACCCGGCGGACGGCGAATATGGCGACTGGATGCGCAACCTCACCGCGTTGGGCCGCTACGGCCAGGCCAGCGAAGTCGCGGACCTCGCCGCCTTTCTGGCGTCCGACCAGTCCAGCTTCATTACGGGCGCGCGCATCGACATCGATGGCGGGATGACCCTCTGATGCGGCCTGTCGAGCTGCTGGACGTCACGGCCCGCGACGGGCTGCAGAATGAAAGCCGTCTCTTCTCGACTGAGGAGAAGCTGGCGCTGATCGGCCGCGCCATGAAGGCGGGGACGAAACGCATCGAAGTCGCCAGCTTCGCCCACCCTAAATACGTCCCGCAAATGGCCGACGCCGAAGCCGTTATCGCGGGTCTGCCCGACCGCGACGACGTGACCTATATCGGCCTCGTCATGAACGAACGCGGCGTGGACCGCGCGCTGAAGACAAAGGTGGACGAGCTCGGCCTCGTCGCCTGCGCGTCGGATACGTTCGCGACCAAGAACCAGAACCAGACGCGCGACGGTTCCGTCGACATGTCCATCGCCATGGCGGAGAAGGCCCGGACGGCGGGCCTGCGCTACAACGTCACCATCGCGACCAGCTTCGGCTGCCCGTTCGAGGGCGAGATCGACGAAGACGTTGTGGCCGCCATGGTCGCGCGCTTCGCGGAAGCGGGCTTCACCGAAGTCGCCTTGGCCGACACGATCGGCGTGGCCGATCCGTGGAAGGTCGAACGAATGTTCCGCCGCGTGGCGGAGGCACACCCGGAGCTGTCGCTGCGCGCGCACTTCCACAATACGCGCAACACCGGGCTGGCAAACGTCGCGGCGGCGCTGTCGGCGGGCGTCGCGACGGTGGACGCGTCCATTGGCGGGATTGGCGGATGTCCGTTTGCGCCCAATGCGACCGGCAACGTGCCGAGCGAAGACGTGCTCTACATGCTGGAACGCGGCAGTTTCGAGACGGGCTATGATCTGGGCGCGGTGATCGATACGGCGCAGTGGCTGTCAGGCGTGATGGAAAAGACGCTGCCGGGCATGGTCAGCAAGGCAGGCGGGTTTCCAGCCGGAGACGCTCGCTAGTCCCGCATAAAAGCCCCGCCGTTTACGTGGATCACCTGTCCGGTGATGTAGCGCGCGGCCTCCGACATCAGGAATAGGACGGGTCCGGCCACATCGTCCGGCTCGCCCAACCGTCCCATCGGGATGCGCTTGGCAAAGGCGTCTGCGTCGAACCGCGTGGGTTGCGCCTCTGTCGAAGTGTCTTTCACGCCGCGTCCCATCCCCCCGCGCACGAAGGGCGTGAGGACTGGGCCGGGCGCGACGGCGTTGGCCCGGATGGCTTGCGCCGCTTCCTCCGCCGCAATCGTGCGGACCAGCGCGTTCAGTCCGCCCTTCGCCATGCCGTAGGGGCCGTAGCCGGGCGCGCCGACCTGTCCGATGGCCGTGGACAGGAAGACGAGACTGCCCGCGTCCATGCGTGCCAAGGCAGCCTTCGCGGCCAGCACGATGCCGCGCAGATTGCCATCCATCACATCGTCCAGAACGTCGGGGTTCATATTGCGGACTGGGGTCAGATCAGCGGTGTAGCCAGAAGCGAAGACGACATGGTCGGGCCGGAAATCAAGGGCGTCCAGCGCCTCGAATGCTGCCGCGATCGTGTCTGAGGCTTTGAGGTCTATGCCGATGGCATCGCTCATGCTCGTGGCCTTGATCGATGCTGGCAAGTCCATAACGGCGACGTCGCAGCCGATCCCGCGCACCGCCTCCACGATGGCCGATCCAATCCCGCCGCAGCCGCCAATGACCAAGATGCGCGACCTCGCCGCCGGGCCGAGGCGGGTAAAATCCATCAGTCGGCGGCCTGCACGGTTCCGGCCTCGCGCATCGCCGCAATCGCATCGTCCGACAGCCCCGCCTCGCGCAGCACCGCCTCCGTATGCTCCCCGATCTTCGGCGGGCTCTGCCGCAAGCCGATCCGTTCGCCGTCCAGCGCCACGGGAAGCGCGGGCAGCTTCGCCGCCGTCCCGTCCTCCAGCTCCATGTCCAGCAGCCCGCCGCTTGCGTTCAGGTGCGGGTCGTCGAACATGTCTTCGGGTTTGCCGATGGGCGCGAAGGGCAGGCCGAGATGTTCGATCTTTTCCATCAGCTCCGCCTTTGTCAGCGCCTTGAAGGCGGCTTCCACCTCGGGGAGGAAGCGGTCCTTGTGAATGACGCGGTCGCGGTTCTCGGCCAGCTCCGGGTCGTCCAGCAGATGCTCCAGCCCGAACGCGTTGCAGAGCGTCTTCCACTGGCCGTCGCTGACCACGCCGACGAAGACCTGCTCACCGTCCTTCGTGTCGAACAGCTGATAGATCGCCCAAGCGGAGGTCCGCGCGGGCATGGGTGCGGCGGCCTGTCCGGTGACGGCCTTTTGCGCCATGTGCTGCCCGACCAGGAAAACGGTCGTTTCGAACAAACTGGCCGTCACGCGTTTGCCGCGTCCGGTCTGCGTGCGCTCGAACAGCGCCGCCATCACGCCCATCGCGCCGAACATGCCGCCCGTCACGTCGATGACGGACGTACCCGCGCGCAGCGGCCGTCCGGGCGGGCCGGTCATGTAGGCCAGGCCACCCATCATCTGCGTGACTTCGTCCAGCGCCGTGCGGTGCTCGTAGGGTCCGTCGAGAAAGCCTTTTTCCGAACAGTAGATGAGCCGTTCGTTCCGCGCGGACAGCGCGTCCCAGCCAAAGCCCAGCTTGTCGAGCGCGCCGGGGCGGAAGTTCTCGATGAACACGTCCGCGCCGTCGATCAGCGCCAGCACCGCGTCGCGCCCTTCGTCGGACTTCAGATTGACCGAGATGGACCGCTTGTTGCGGTTATACATGGGGAAGTAGCCCGCGCCCGCGCCGCGCAGACGGCGTGTCTTGTCGCCGCCGATGGGTTCGACCTTGATGACGTCCGCGCCCATGTCGGCCAGCATCAGACCCGCAGCCGGGCCCATCACCATATGGGAGAATTCGACGACCTTGATGCCGTCCAGGGGGAGCTTGCTCATGCGGTCTGCTTTCTGAATTGCGCGTCCATCTCGCCGGGCGTCAGGATTGCCACATCGTCCCGCGCGCGGAGGTCCGCCAGCAGCGCTTCGAACATGGCAATGCGGAAGGGCTGGCCCATGATGTAGGGCGTCAGGGTCAGGCAGAGCGACTGCCCGCCAAAACGCTCGTGCTCGCTGGCGAGATAGTCGACCGCTTCGAGGATCTGCCGTTTCCACGCCTCTTCGGTCTGGCGGCGCACATGGAGCAGGGTGAAGTCGGACAGCTCGTATTTGTTCGGCAGCAGGGTGACGCCCGCCGACGTCGCGACCGGAACGCTGTCCGGTTCCCAGTCCAGGCAATAGCGCAGGCCAGCCTCTCCCAGACGCGTGAGGGTGCGCGAGGATTGGTTGCGGGCCGGGCTCATCCACCCGGTCACGGCAGGGAGGGCGTCAAGCGTCTGCCGGATGAGCGCATCTTCGTCTGCCTCGCTCATGGCCTCGTGGTGGATGTGGTCGGTCGAGACGCCGTGCGCGATGATTTCGTGCTCCCCGATATAGCCCATCAACGGCGCGTAGCGCTCCGCGACGGCCGCATTGACCGCGAAGCCCGCGCGCGTCTCTCCCAGCGCTTCCAGGATGCGGTACACGCCCACCCGGTTGCCGTAGTCGCGCACCGTGTAGTGCCGCAGGTCGGGGTACGGCGTCGCCATCGCGCCGGGATGCTTGAACGGCACGCCCGACGGGTTGAGCGGGAAAAACTCCAGCGGAATGATCAAGGAGAGCGCGACCTTCGCGCCGTTCTTCCACCGGATCGGCGCCCGGTCGCGCGACATCCGCCAGTCATAGAAGGCGTGGTCCTGGCCATGGCGGCGGTTGGGGTATTGGAGGTAGGACGCGTCCATCATCACCTGAACTCGATCTCGTCCACGGGCGTGACGGGCCCGAAGCTGGCATTCCAGACGGCTTCGTGATGCTCGATGATCTTTCCGGCCCCGAGATATTCCGTGTCGAACGTCGTATGGGCGCCTTTGGCGATCACGACGGTGTAACCCTTGTCCACGCCAATCCGGACAGCACTGTCCACGCAGTGATCCGTCTGGATGCCGCAAACAACCAAGGTGTCGACGCCGGACGACTCCAGCGTTTCGGCGAGGTTCGTCCCGTGGAACGCAGCGCAGTGCTTTTTGACGATCACAGGGTCTGCGTCTTTCCGGTGCAGCCTCGGGTCGATGGCAAAGCCATCCGTGGCCGAGTCGAGCGGATGACCTTCGCCTCCGTCATGCTGCACGAAGATGACAGTCGCATCGGCGGACCGGGCCTTGCCGATCAGCGTGTTGATGGTCTCGATGACGGCCTCACCCGAGTGGGGCTGGAAATCCGGAAAGCCGTACATGCCGGATTGTACGTCAATGATCAGAAGTGCTGTGGTCATGGTGCAAACCCCGTTCCGCTTGTCGCAACGCCGCGGGCTTCGATGTCCGCGACGGACTGGTCCAAATAATTGTCGATGTAGTGTTTCGCAATTTCCTTACCGGTCGCGAACCAGACATCGTCGCTATGTGCCATGATGTGCTTCAGCGCGTCTTCGAACGGCCTGATGCGGTGCGGCTGGCTGACCAGATAGGCGTGCAGCGGGATGCACATCACCGTACCGGAGCGCTCGCCCTCTTTCAGCAGACGGTCGAAGTGCCGCTTCAACATGTCCGTGTAGCGGTCCGGGTCGACGCCCATGACCGAGTAGGTGATCACGTCGTTCACCTCGAGCGAGTAGGGCATGGAGACGAGCTTGCCCGTTTTCGTCTTCAGCGGCTGCGGCTGGTCGTCCTGGAACAGGTCGCACGAATACCAGAAGTCGTTTTCCGCAATCAGGTCGAGCGTGTGTTCCGTGTGGGTGAGGGCAGGGGCGAGGTAGCCCCGGATGCGCTGGCCGGACGCGCGCTCCACGGTCGCGATGCTGTCGTCCAGCACGGCCTGTTCCTGCTCGGGCGAAAGACCGTAGCTATAGCGCGTATTGTATATGCCGTGGCTGAAGAACTCCCAGTCGCGCTTGACGCAATCCTCGATGATTTCCGGATGGTGGTCGCAGAGCGCGACGTTCAGGCTGACGGAGCCGCGCAGGCCGTGCCGGTCCAGCAGCTCCATGAGGCGCAAGTGCCCGACCCGGTTGCCGAAGTCGCGCTGGCTGTATTGCTGCACGTTGGGAATGGCGTTCGGCCAAGGCTGGCGCTTGGGGTTGTTGGGCGGGAGGAACTCGTAGAACTCGATGTTCGGCGCGATCCAGAAGGCCAGCTTCTTCCCGCCCGGCCAGACGATCTTTGGCCGGTCGGCATAGGGCCAGTAGTCGTAGAGGTTGGGATGGGGTTTCATAAGGGCGCGCTCCGCGCGGCTGATTGTTGTGTCACCCCTCCGCCGCTGCGCGGCACCTCCCCTTTCCGGGGAGGAAAGCGCCTTTCCTTCCCTGACAGGGAAGGTGGCAGCGCGTAGCGCTGACGGAAGGGTGACGAAGTCATGATGCCGCTCGCAGAGCGCCTTCAATTGTATCGAGAACAACACTTATCCGAGTGCGCACCTCTCCAGTGCCGAACCTCAGCACCTTGTATCCTTCGCACTTCATCCAGGCATCCCGCTTCACATCGTGCGCCATCTGCTCAACCAGATCATGCTGCGATCCATCGACTTCCACAACCAGCATCGCTTTCCTGCACAAAAAGTCAGCCGTGTAACGCCCTATCTGCGCCTGTCTCCGAAACGCCCAGCCGCTTTTCCGGAACTCGCGGAGCCGTGCCCAAAGCATAACCTCTTCCTCGCTCATGCTGGAGCGAAGTCGTTTCGCTTGCACCTGTCCGTGGAGCGTAAGTTTGCGGTGGGTGCTAACCCGCATAACTGTCCAACCAAGCATCCACTTCAGCCACGTCCACCACATCCGCATATTTGATCAGCAGGTCCGTCAGGTTCGCGAAGTGATAGCTCTCATGCTTGTCCGCCACGCATTCCACGGGAACGATCGTGCGGAAGCCGTGGGAAAGGCTGTCCACGGCCGTAGCGCGGACGCAGCCGGATGTGCTGCCGCCCGTGACCACCACCGTGTCCACCTTGTGCCAGCGCAGGAAGCTTGCCAGCGGGGTCTCGAAAAAGGCGCTGGGCATCCGCTTTGTGTAGACGGCGTCGACCTCGGGCACGATGGTCAGGCGGTCGTCGAACTCCGTGCGGTCGCTGCCGTATTTGATGTTCTGCAGGCTGTCCGGCGTGTCGGTCCGCGTGCCCCACACGCCCGCATCGGCGGCGTTGTCCATATAGGCGACATGGGTCCAGACGACGGGAAGCCCAGCGTCGCGCGCCTTGGCGCTGATCCGGTCGATATGCTCCATCTGGCGCGGATCGGTGACGTAGGCCGGCTTGTAGAGGTCGGGGCGGGTGTAGCTCTTCTGCGGATCGACATTCACGATGGCGACGCGTTCGCCGAAGCCGAAGCGCGCTCGGGCCGGGTTGGCGCGGACCTCCTCGAAGATTTCGCGGGCGGTCTTGTCGGATGTCACCATTGTCGGCTGAACGGGGGTCGAGTCTGTCATGCGCGGCTTTCACTCCCTTTGGCACGACCCTATCTTGCTCTAGCGCAAGCCGCAAAGCGTGCGGGCAAGAGAAAGGGCTCACATGCTCGATACGATCACTATTTCCGAAGTCGGCCCGCGCGACGGGTTGCAGAACTGCTCCGGCGTGATGCCCACAGGCGTCAAGAAACGCTGGATCACGGCGCTGTACGAGGCGGGCATGCGGGAGATCGAAGTCGGCTCCTTCGTGCCGCCCAAGCTGTTCCCCCAACTGGCCGACACGGCGGAGATGGTTGCCCACGCCAAGACGCTGCCGGGCTTGCGGGTGCTGGCGCTCGTGCCCAATTTGCGCGGCGCGCAAGGCGCCATCGCGGCGGGCGTGGACGCCATGGGCTTTCCGCTCTCGGTGTCCGAGACGCACAGTCAACGCAACCTCCGCCAGACACACGACCAAGCCGTGGAAAACGTCCGGCAGATCGCCGCCCTGATCGCGGAGCAGCCTGAGGGCAAACGCCCCGACTTCGAAGGCGCACTATCCACCGCGTTCGGGTGCTCCATCGAAGGCGTGATCGAAGAGGACTCGGTGCTGCGCCTGGCCGAACGGTTGGTCGAAGCGGGCGTGGACGAACTCGGCTTGTCCGACACGGTGGGCTACGCCAATCCGGTGCAGGTCAAGCGCCTCATCCGCCGCACGCGCGAGGTTGCCGGGGCGGAACGGGTCAAGTCGGTCCACCTGCACAACACGTATGGCCAAGGCCTCGCCAACGCGTTTGCGGCCTGGGAAGAGGGGATCCAGACGTTCGACAGCTCCCTCGGCGGGCTGGGTGGGTGCCCGGCCTCACCGGGCGCGAGCGGCAATATCGTGACGGAAGACCTCGTGCAGATGTTTCACGCCATGGGCGTGAAGACGGGCATCGACATGGATGCGTTGATCGCGGCGCGGGGGTTCTTGGAGGAAGGCCTGCCGGGCGAGGCGGTGTACGGATTCACGCCAAATGCCGGGCGGCCGAAGCATATGGCGGCTTAATCGAGCAGTCCTCCCCGGCATTTATTGCCGGGGCCTCTCTCGGTAGTGGTCCCACACTGACTAAACCCATCGTACACAAGACAAGCGCGGTACACAAGACAAGCGCGAGGCCCCGGCAATAAATGCCGGGGACAATGCCTGAGGGACTCGCATTTCTATTGTAGGTATAGTTTACACAGAAACGATGCGTTTCGGCGAAGCCTTTCTCGAAGAACTGAAATCCCGCGTCCGGCCTTCGGACGTGATCGGGCGGCATGTGAAGCTGCGCCGTCAGGGGCGGGAGTTTGCGGGGCTGTCGCCCTTCACCAACGAAAAGACGCCGTCTTTCTTCGTCAACGACCAGAAAGGCTTCTACCATTGCTTCTCGTCCGGGAAGCATGGGGACGCGATCAGCTTCCTGATGGAAGTGCAGGGGTTGAGCTTTCCCGAGGCGGTGGAGCAGCTGGCCGGGCTGGCGGGCATGGAGTTGCCACGCTCCGACCCCAAAGCGGAAGAGCGCGCCCGCGAACGCAAGGCGGCCATCAGCTGGATGGAGCGCGCGCAGGATCATTTCGAGAAGTCGCTCTACCGCGCGCCCGGCGAGGCGGCGCGGGAGTATCTGAAAGGGCGCGGCCTGACCAAGACGGCGGCGCAGCGCTTCGGGCTGGGCTTTGCGGAGGACAGCTTTTCGTCGCTGAAGGACAATCTGATTCGCGAAGGCGCGGAGGAACGGCAGCTGGTCGAGGCGGGGCTGCTGATTGACCCGGAAGACAGCAACCGGGGCAGCTGGGACCGGTTCCGCAACCGCATCATGTTCCCGATCCACGATTCGCGCGGGCGGCTGGTGGCATTCGGCGGGCGGGCGATGGCCAAGGACGCGAAGGCGAAATACCTCAATAGTCCGGAGACGAAGCTCTTCTCCAAGGGGCAGCTGCTCTACAATTACCACCGCGCGCGGGCGGCTCTGGCGGACCCGAAGAACCCGGCGCGCGGGTTGATCGTGGTCGAAGGTTACATGGACGTGATCGCGCTGGCGCGGGCGGGCTTCCCTCATGCGGTCGCGCCGCTCGGCACCGCGCTGACCGAAGACCAGCTGGCGCTGGTCTGGCGGGCGGGGCCGGATGGCTTCCTCTGCTTCGACGGGGACAAGGCGGGCCTGCGGGCGGCCTACCGGTCCATTGAGCGCGCGCTGCCGTTGCTCAAGCCAGGGCAAAGCCTGCGCTTCGTGATGATGCCGGAAGGGCAGGACCCGGACGATCTGCTGCGAGACAAGGGCGCGCCTGCCTTTGCGG